>CACZRQ010000118.1 GCA_902783615.1 uncultured Bacteroidales bacterium
AAGCTTGCTCAATTGCCTTGCAATGTTCTCCCGCTGAGGCTTTTCTGCTTTCTGTTTCTCACAAGGAAACGAGATGGTTACCTCATTCCCATCCTCATCGCGAGCTCCCAAGGCAAAGCCAACAGACGTTTCAAACAGATGCCAGGAAATGGCGATTTTTCGTTCTGCACTCTTTTTGGCCAACGTTTGTTCAAACTGCTGGTCAAGGTTTCTATACAACACCATTTTGGGCAGCAAGCCCTCTACTTTCGAAGCCAGAAACAGCTTGTTCTGTTCCACTCGGTTCACGCGGAATCCTTGCAGATGTCCTTCTTTGTCCAGAAAACAGAGGCCATCGCCATTGTTGAAGGGTTTCACTCCAGCCACCGTTATCACATTACCGCGCACCTCTTTCACGTGTCCCATTTCCTCACCCATCGCTTTCGGAGTGTTGTACTGAGCCACATTGCCCGTCCTCCCTTTCAGGAAATAATGAGTGAATCCACGATTGAAACTCTTGGCCAGGTTGGGCGTGAAGGTATAATTGCACTTTCCCGATGAGGCTTTCACGTATTCCTTGCGGCGAATGAATATCTCGTCTAAGCGTTGCCGATAAGCCGCTGTGACATTCTTCACATACCCCACATCTTTCAGTCGCCCTTCAATTTTCAGCGAGGTCACCCCCGCATCCAATAGATCTTCCAGAAAATCCAGCTGATTCATGTCTTTCAAAGATAGCAGATGCTTCTCATGCACGATTTCTTGTCCGTTGGCATCCAAGAGATTGAAGGGCAATCTGCAGAATTGCGCACATTCCCCGCGGTTGGCACTGCGTCCGAAACAAGCCTGCGAGGCATAACACTGTCCGCTGTAGCTCACACACAAGGCTCCATGCACAAACACCTCCAAGGGTACATTCGGACAAGTCTCATGAATCTGCTTGATTTCAGTAAGAGATAACTCTCGAGCCAGCACCACTTGCCTGAAACCCGCCTCGGCCAGGAAGCGCACTTTCTCTGGAGTGCGGTTGTCCATCTGCGTACTGGCATGCAGCGGGATGGGAGGCAAATTCAATTTCGTGATACCCATATCCTGCACGATCAGCGCGTCCACATGCCTGCGATACAACTCCCAAATCAAATCCTCCGTTTCCGCCAACTCCTCATCTTTCAGGATGGTATTCACCGTCACATAAATGCGTACGTTGAACAGATGGGCATAATCCACTAAGCGCGCAATGTCGTCGAGCGAGTTGCCTGCTGCTGCCCTTGCTCCAAACTTCGGAGCACCGATATATACGGCATCTGCCCCATGGTCGATGGCCGCCATTCCGCACTCCAGGTTCTTTGCGGGCAAAAGAAGCTCAATGGATCGTTTCAATGTCATACGGCGTTTCCTGATAAACGTAATAGTTCAGCCAATTGGTAAACAGCAAGTTGGCATGAGCGCGCCAACGAACAATCACCCCTTGCTCAGGATCGTTGTTTTGGTAATAATTCTGCGGCATCTCGATGGGCAAACCTTTGCCCAAATCGCGCTTGTACTCGGTGTCGAGCGTCATTGGCGAATACTCCGAGTGTCCCGTCACGAAAAACTCTCTGCCGCCACGAGCCATCACCATGTGCACACCTGAAATATCTGACTCTGAGAGAACAGTCAGTCCGGGCACCTTCAGGATATCCTCCTTGCGGATTTCTGTATGCCGGCTATGCGGCACGAAGAACCTGTCGTCGAACCCGCGGAAGATGGGGCACAGAGGCTCTAAGGCATGATGCTCGAAAACGCCAAACATCTTCTTGTCTAAAGGATATTTGGGCACTCCATAGAAGTGGTACAGGCCTGCCTGGGCTGCCCAACAGATATATAAGGTAGAGGTGACATGCGTACGAGCCCAGTCGAAAATGTCAGTCAGCTCGTCCCAATAGGTCACATCCTCATATTCAATCTGTTCCACAGGAGCTCCCGTGATAATCATACCGTCGTATTTGTGATGTCGCATCTCCTCGAAGTCGGTGTAGAACGTCCGCATGTGTTCCACAGGCGTGTTCTTCGAAGTGTGACTCTTGATTTTCATCAGTGAGAGTTCAATCTGCAGAGGGGAGTTCGAGAGCAGGCGAATCAAGTCTGTCTCCGTAGTGATTTTCAAGGGCATCAGGTTCAGTACGGCAATGCGTAGCGGACGAATGTCCTGCGAGCCTGCCCTGAGGTCGTCCATCACGAAAATGTTCTCTTTCTTCAGCAGATCCACTGCTGGTAATGTCTTGGGTATATTAAGAGGCATAGTTCATTTGCTTTATTTGGCTGCAAAGTTACACAATAAAAAATATATTTCTTATCTTTGCGGCGAAATAATTAAAATATTAAGCATTATGGCACATTATTCTTATATCCCAGTGGGAGTATGCTCCCAGCAAATCGACTTCGACATTGAGGACGGTAAGTTGCACAATATCAGTTTCACGAAGGGTTGTCCAGGAAACCTGAAGGCCATCTCCAAGCTCTTGGAGGGTGCCGATGCCCAATGGGCTGCCAACACGTTGCGAGGCAACACTTGCGGCAATAAGCCCACCTCCTGTGCCGACCAGTTCGCACAGGCCATCGATCAGGCGATGAAAGTATAATAAAGAAGGCTGCGAAAACGCAGCCTTCTTTATTATAATGTAATCACCAAACATCAGCTCGTTTCTCCTTGGGAATGAACATTGGATCAGCTTCGGTGATATTGAACGCTTCATACCAAGCATCGATTTGTGGCAGAGCACCATTCACACGCCAACGACCCAGCGAATGAACATCCGTCTTGGTGCGACGCAGAATCTCCTGATCGGTAATGTTGTTCGCCCAAACACCAGCAAATGCCAGGAAGAAACGCTGGTCGGCAGTAAAGCCATCCTTGTTAGGCAGCGGGTTGTCCTTCGTGGCATTCTTATAGGCGGTGTAGGCAATCTTCAAACCACCGTGGTCGCCAATGTTCTCACCCAGCGTCATAGCACCATTGCCATACACACCAGGAGCCACCTCGATGCCAGAGAAGAAATCAACCAGCACCTGAGCGCGTTGCTTGAAGTTCTCGTTGTCTTCCTCGCTCCACCAGCCCGACATGTTACCATCCTTGTCAAACTGACGGCCGGAATCGTCGAAACCGTGACTCATCTCGTGGCCAATCACCACACCGATACCACCATAGTTGAATGCATCGTCGGCATTCATGTCGAAGAATGGAGGCTGCAGAATACCAGCTGGGAAGCAAATCTCGTTGGTGGTAGAGCTATAGTAGGCATTCACGGTCTGAGGAGTCATGTGCCACTCGGTTGGATCCACCTCCTTGCCGAACTTGTCAATCTGCTCCTGATACCTCCACAGGCGAACCACCTTCGAGTTCTCATAATACGACTTCTTGGGGTCGATGGTCAGCGTAGAATAATCCTTCCATTCATCTGGATAGCCCACTTTCACACGGAAAGTACCCAACTTCGCCAAAGCCTGCTCCTTGGTAGCGTCGCTCATCCAGGTCAGCGCCTTGATGCGCTCAGCCAACGCTTCCTGCTCGCTCTTCACAAGCTGCTGCATGCGAGCCTTAGCCTCGGGTGGGAAGAATTTCTCCACATACAGCTGACCCAGCACCTCGCCCAGCGCACCTTCTGTAGCGCGCAAAGCACGCTTCCAGCGAGGCTCCTGCTGCTGCACACCTGCCATCACACGACTGTTGAAGTCGAATGCCTCGGTCACGAACGCATCGCTCAGGTTGCCTGCAGCCGAAGAAATCTGCTTCCATTGCAGATAGAGAATCTGCTTGTCAACAGGCAGCTTGTCAATCAGCTTCATCGCAGCTGTAATAGCCTCAGGCTGACCAACAACCATCTCCTTCACCTCGCCCTTGATGCCCATGATGTCGAAAATCTTCTGGAAAGGAATGGAAGGATAAAGCTTCTTCACCTCGTCGATGGTCATCTTGTTGTAGTTGGCCTCTGGGTCGCGCATCTGGGTGCGGGAGCGGAAGTTGTTCGCCAACTCGTTCTCCACATCCATCACCACGTCGCGAGCTTTCTGTGCCTCTGCCTCGCTGAAGCCAGCCAACTTGAACATGTTCACAATGTGCTGCTTGAAGGCTTCACGAATGCGAACGGTATTATCGTCGTTCTCCTTGTAATAGTCAATCTGACCCAACGACAGACTGCCTTGGCGCAAACTCATGATGTGTGCCTTCGAGTTCTTGGCATCGGTGCCCACACCTAATCCATAATAAGCGCTCACGCCACGCTTGTTCAACTTGGCCAGCAGCTCATACACGTCCTTCTGACTCTTCAGGGCAGCAATCTCAGCCATATCGTCCTTGATTGGCTCGGCACCCTCGGCATTCAGGCGTGCGCTGTCCATCACCAGCGTGAACATGTCGCCCACCTTCTGGGCGTTGCTGCCTGGAGCATTCTCGGCTTTGGCCAAGTCCTGCACCATCGTGCTCAATGCCTCCGATGCTTGCTCAGCCAGCATGTCGAAGGTAGCGAAGCGAGCCTTGTCGCCAGGAAGTGGATGCAGTTTCTGCCATCCTCCGTTCACGAACTGAAAGAAATCTGTGCCAGGCTTCTGTGTCTGGTCCATGTACTCCAAATGCAATCCCGATGTTTGCTCGGGAGCCTGGTTGCAGGCACTCAAACCCAGTGCTGCCACCATTACGAAAAGATACTTTGCTTTCATTTAAAATAACATTTTTATGTAATCACGATTTTGGGCGCAAAATTACGAATTATTTTTGAAACACCCTGATATAATCCACTTTCATGGTGATGGGCAGTGCACTTTCATCCACACCTTCCATACCACCCCAGTTGCCGCCCCAAGCCAGATTCAGGATGGGGTAGAAGGCATAATGGAAAGGCCATTCATCGTGACCCTCACCCATTTCAGCTTTCGTGGCAGCCAGTTGCACTTGGCCATCCACGAATGTCGTAATCGCATCGGGTGTCCACTCGCAGGCATACACATGCCAGCCTTCTTCAGCTTTCTCAATGTCAAGATGATGGGTATATTGCGTTCCCTTCACATGATTGTAAGTCTGTGTGTGCAACGACGACGATACGTCATTGGGCACCACGCCCACTTCCTCCATGATATCGATCTCACCACACTGAGGCCATCTGTATTCACTCTTCACAGGCATCATCCAGAATGCCGGCCAGGTGCCCTTGCCTTTCGGCAACCAGATGCGGGCCTCGAAATAACCATATTCCCAACCTGTGTTGCGATGGGCATACACTCGGCCAGAATACACCTTGCCGTCCGACCCTTTGAAGCAATGAATCAGCAGGTTGCCGTCCTTAATCTCCGTCACCCGCTTGCCATCGGCCTCGCCGTTCCGATAATTCTGCAATTCGTTGTTCACCCAATGGTCATCCTTCACCTCGTGCGTCCATTCATCGCTCAAGGTAGTGCCCTCGTTAAACTCATCGTGCCACACCAGCTTATATCCTTCTGGTGCCACGATGTCAGCTTCTTTCACATCCTTCGAGCCGCAAGCTGCCAACAGCAAGCCTGCCAAGCCCCAAAATAACATTTTCTTCATGATGTATAAAATTTTCATTCATTGCAATAAATTTCGTGGTAAAGTTACAAATAATATTGATAATTCTGTATATTTGCATCACAAAACTATATCGATATGGAAATTAAACTGAAAACTGAAGTACCCATCCTGCTGCTCACGGGTTATCTGGGCAGTGGTAAGACCACCTTGTTGAACCGCATCCTCAACAACGAGCGAGGCATTAAGTTCGCCGTGATAGTCAACGATATAGGCGAGGTGAACATCGATGCCCGCCTCATCGAGCAGGGTGGGGTGGTTGGCCAGAAAGACGATAGCTTAGTGGCCTTGCAGAACGGTTGCATCTGCTGCACGTTGAAGATGGATCTGGTGGAGCAGTTGGCCGACATCCTCCGCATGCGTCGTTTCGACTATATCGTGATCGAGGCCAGCGGCATCTGCGAGCCCGGACCCATTGCGCAGACCATCTGCAACATGGATAGAATCTATCCCCCCTTCGGTAGCATCGGCCGCGTGAAGTTGGATTGCATCGTCACCATCGTGGATGCCTTACGCATGAAGGACGAGTTTGCCGGAGGTCTCGACCTCTTGAATACCGACATCGATGAAGAAGACATCGAGAACCTGGTCATCCAGCAGATCGAGTTCTGCAACATCGTGTTGCTGAACAAGGCCAGCGAGGTGAGTCCCGAAGAGCTGCATCGCCTGGAGGAGATTGTGCGGGCTTTGCAGCCACAGGCCGAAATCATTCCTTGCGACTATGGCGATGTGCCGTTCGAAAAGATCCTGAACACCGATATGTTCGATTTCGACAAGGTAGCCACCTCTGCCCGCTGGATCAGCGAGGTAGAAGCGGAATACCACGATGAAGATGAAGACGATGACGATGATGATCACGATGATCATGATGAGCATGAAGAACATCATCACCATCACGATAACGATGAAGAGGATAATGGTCAATCGTCAATCGTCAATGGTCAATCGTCAATCGTCAATGGTCAATCGTCAATCGTCAATAGTCAATCGTCCATCGTCAATGGTCAATCGTCAATCGTCAATAGTCATCATCATCATCACCATCACGATGACGAAGGCGAAGCCGAGGAATACGGCATTGGCACCTTTGTCTATTATCGTCGCCAGCCCTTCGATTCCTCTCGCTTCGACGAGTTCGTGGCGCGTTTCTGGCCCAAGAGCGTCATCCGTGCCAAAGGCATCTGCTACTTTGTGGAGGAGCGCGACATCTGCTATGTGTTCGAGCAGGCAGGCAAGCAAGTCAACCTCCGCAATGCCGGCCAGTGGTACGCCACCATGTCGCCCGACGAGCTGGCCGATATGATGGATCGCGAGCCAGGCCTTCGCCGCGATTGGGACGATCGTTATGGCGACCGCATGCAGAAGCTGGTGTTCATTGGGCAGCACCTCGATAAGGAAGCCATCGCTGCCGCTCTTGATAAGTGTCTGGTAGATTGATATTATTATGAAACGCAGAACCTTCATCCAGCATCTCAGCTCGGCAGGACTGTCAACCCTGCTGCCTGCCGGCACACTCGGCACAGCGCTGGCTGCCTGCGCCCATGAAACGCAAAACGCTGCGTTCGATTTCGACACCGTCATCGACCGTTCCGGCACCTGGAGCATCAAATATGGGCGGGCCACCAACGGCGAGATACCCATGTGGATTGCCGACATGGACTTCGCCACCGACCCCTACGTGCATGCAGCCCTCTCCTTGCGCCTGGAGCGCGAGGTGTTTGGCTACACCACCACGCCTCCAGCCTTCGTCGATGCCATCCATCAATGGATACAGAACTACCATCATAGCCAGGTTGAGCGCGAATGGATCAACTACGCCCCAGGCGTCATCACAGGCATGAACCAGGCTTACTTGGCTTTCACCAATCCGGGCGACAAGATCATCGTCCAGCCTCCTGTCTATGACCATTTCAAGCTCTATATCGAACGGCTCGGACGCATCGCTGTGGATAACCCCATGATACTCGAGAATGGCCAATACCGCATGGACTTCGAGGGGTTGGAGCAACTCATCGACTCCCAAACCAAGATGCTGGTACTCTGCAATCCCAGCAATCCCTGCGGCATCCACTGGAGTCAGGAAACCCTGACCCGCTTGGCCGACATCTGCCAGCGTCACAACATCATCGTCATCTCCGACGAGATACATTCCGACCTCACCCTCTGGGGCGAGCGTCACATCCCGTTCTACAGCGTCAGCCCTGCGGCTCGCAGCATCGGCATGGTCTTTGCCGGTCCCACCAAGTCGTTCAACCTGGCTGGCATTTCCTGCACCGCCTACTGCGTCATCCCCGATGCCGACAAGCGTCAGCGTTACACATCCCAGCTGAAGAACTGCAAGCTCGACGAGGCTTCCATCCCCACCTTGGTGGCCACCATCGCTGCCTATCGCGACGATACCCGTTGGCTCGAAGCCCTGAAGCACTACATCGAGGGCAACATCCAGCAAGTGGAAACTTTCTTTGCCGACCATCAGTTGGGCATCACGGCCCATCATCCCGCCACCTCCTTCCTCTGCTGGCTCGACTGTCGCGCTTTGGGCATGCAGCAGTCCGATCTGATGGATCGTTTCAAGGATGGTGCCAAGGTCATCCTCAGCAACGGTGCCGGTTATGGCGCTGGAGGCGAGGGCTTTGTGCGCATGAACGTGGGATGCCCCTCATCTGTGCTCAATGAAGCGCTCCATCGCATTGCCCAAGAGTTTGGGTAAATGTTAAAACCATCGGATAATTTAGTTTGCTACGAGATGATTTAGTTAAAATAAACCTCTGAATAGTTAAATTTTTTTACCAATAGGAAAATAAATGCTTTTTTATCGTGAAGGTATCCATAAAAGCAGTACCTTTGCGCCAATCTTAATAACTAAGAACGGCTGTGCGCCATCTTAACATACTTTCCAGGCCAGCTTGGCAATTAGGTTTCGATAATCGCCCATCTTTTTTTACGAGGTAAGTATGAATATTAACATTAAATGAAAATGAATGCAAAATGTATTTGGAGAGCAATCGATGCCATTAGTGGGCGTGTGGTATCATTACATTGCCAAGAATCTGCCTGAATTAGACCGCCGTATGTTCTGTCTGTGTGTACAGATTGATGCAGGTAACCCCTCTGTAGTGTCGCTTTGTGTCAGGATTGACAATGAGATGGTGCTACGAAAAGTGAATGTCAAAAGACTGAAAGTGGCCAATTGGTTGCGAACCAATAGGTTCCATCTGTTTTGCCTGAGAAGGCTACGGGAGATACTCGAATCAGGTCTGTCATTGGAAGAACTGGAGCATCACCATCATTTCCAACTTTACTTCGATTTTGCTACACAATATCGGGTGTATTGTGCCAAGAAAGAGCACGATGCAATCGATTGCACCTACAATATTGTTGCCAAGAAGTTGAAAGACGCGTTGCTCACTCTTGAAGAGAAGGTGTGGCTGAAGAAAGCCCACGAACAGCTCATTAACGACTATCTCGCCTTCATCGAGCATCGTTCGATGTGACTACCATCCCTCAGGCAAAACGATGTTGTCAACCTCATGCGCTTGGGCAAACAGAGGCGAGATCTCGTCATCTGTAAACCCGGCTATGCCGCATCCGATGCGGGTGACCAGGAACGTCAGTTCGGGATGTTGCTTGGCAAAATCGATAAACTCATCCACGTAGGGACGGATGGTCTCCACACCGCCCTGCATGGTTGGAATGGCGTAACTCTGCCCTTGCAGGCCTACGCCCTGACCTATGATGGCACCAAACTTCAGGTTGGCTATGCGGGCAGCACCACCACCATGCCATCCTCGCAGGTTGCTGCCAAACACAAAAATCTCGTTGGGTTCAAGGTGTGTAATGAATTCAGGGGTAGTTCTCTTTTGTTCCATAATCGTTCGTTTTGATGATTTTACTGGGCAAAGATAATCATATTTTGCGAATTATGCTTATTTTTGCAAACACTTTAGAGAATAATTATATGGTAGAGCAGATCATTGTATCGGAAGAGATAGCGTCGGTGTGTCCTGAGTTTGTGGGGGCATGTGTCGAGGCGCAGGTTGTCAACACCCCTTATTGCCAGGAGCTGTGGCAAGAGATAGAGTCCATGGGCGAGCGGTTCAGGCAAGAGCTGGATACCGAGAGCCTGAAGGATATGCCCAGCATAGCGGCCACCCGTCGTGTGTATAGGGCTTGCGGCAAGGATCCATCGCGCTACCGTCCTGCTTCCGAGGCCCTCATCCGTCGCATGCTGCAGGGCAAGGAGCTTTATCAGCGCGACACCTTGGTCGATTTGGTCAACTTGGCATCCATCGCCTTTGGGTATAGCATTGGTGGCTTCGATGCCGACAAGTTTGTGGGCGACACCCTCACCTTAGGCATTGGCCGTGAGGGCGAACCCTACGAGGGCATTGGTCGTGGCATGCTGAACATCTGCGGCTTGCCTGTGTATCGCGATGCCGTGGGAGGCGTTGGAACGCCCACCAGCGATAATGAGCGCACCAAGATGACCCTCGAAACCACCCATTTGGTGGTGCTCATCAACGGCTACGATGGCAATGAGCAGCGCGTAAGGGCCAATGCCGAGTTCATCCAGCAGCTGCTGAAGCGTTATTGCCAAAGCGATGGCGGCAGCTATTTCATTTATCGGCAAAGGTAACATTGAAGTTCAGTTAATGATTAGCCCCGAAGGGTAGGGCATTCAAAAACGATTTCAAATTTATGACGCTGCAAGCGTCATCCGTATAGTAGCTGCGGGTTAGTCGCAGTTTAGTTTTGTTGATTTACGGATGCTGAAAATTGCGAGTAAGCGAGAGGAGAGCCAAGCTTGCTTGAGCTATCCCGAGCGTGAGCGATTTGCGATAGAAAGCATCCCCTTATAGTAGCCGCTGGTTCTGAACGAACCTGCGGTTTGCGCTGATATATATATATAAATGCACTCTGAAACAACGGAGCAGCGAGAGCAGAAACCATGCTTGCATGGATTATGCCGAGTCGTGAAGTTGTTGCGGG
>CACZRQ010000119.1 GCA_902783615.1 uncultured Bacteroidales bacterium
AGCATCATCAAGAGTGCTGTGGGCTTGGCTGTCAAGGAGATGGGTGGGAAGGCATCGGCAACCGTCGATTCCAAGCGCACCCAACGCGATCTTCCCATGAAGGTGGTGGCCATCGGCTCCATCCTCACCATCGTCCTGGTGTTGGTGTTCTTCTATTTCGATGTGATGAAAGGCAATCTGCTGTTCACCATCACCGCTTTGCTGTTGGTAACCGTCATTGCCTTCCTCTTCACCACGGTAGCTGCCAATGCCATCGCCATTGTGGGCACCAACCCTGTGTCGGGTATGACGCTGATGACCCTCATCCTCGCCTCTGTAGTGATGGTGGGTGTGGGTCTGCGTGGTCCTGAGGGCATGGTGGCAGCCTTGGTCATGGGTGGTGTGGTTTGCACAGCCCTCTCTATGGCAGGTGGCTTCGTCACCGACCTGAAGATTGGTTATTGGTTGGGCACTACCCCAGCCAAGCAAGAGGCGTGGAAGTTCTTGGGAACCATCGTGTCAGCTGCCACCGTAGGTGGTGTGATGATCATCCTCAACAAGGCATACGGCTTCACCACTGGCCAATTGGCGGCTCCCCAAGCCAATGCCATGGCTGCTGTGATTGAGCCACTTATGAGTGGCGTGGGCGCTCCCTGGCTACTCTATGGCATAGGTGCTCTGCTGGCCATCATCCTCAACTGGTGTAAGATTCCAGCTTGGGCGTTTGCCTTGGGTATGTTCATTCCATTGCAACTCAACGTGCCATTGGTAGTGGGTGGTGCCATCAACTGGTATGTCACCACGCGCAGCAAGGATGCAGCCCTCAACAAGGTTCGTGGCGAGAAAGGCACCCTTTTGGCATCAGGCTTCATTGCCGGTGGTGCCCTCATGGGTGTGGTAAGTGCAGGCATGAGGTTTGCCGAAATCAACCTGGTGAACGAGTCATGGCTCGCCAATCCGTTGTCGGAAGCTGCTTCCCTCGTAGCCTACATATTGTTGATAATCTTCTTCGTGAAGTTCACGATGAAAGCTGATAAATAGTTAAGAACATGAAAGCAAACCATTTGTTTTTCAGTACTGTCTGTGCACTCATGCTGGCATTGCCAGTAGGTGCGCAGACATTAAACAACGAAGTATTGTTGCAGGGCGTTTCCCTGCTCGACACCCCCTACGTGGGTGGCGTATTGGATCGCGAAGATACAGAAGAGCTGATTCTGAACACCGATGAGCTGGATTGTACCACGTTCGTAGAGTATGTCATTGCACTGGCATTGGCTCCCATGAAGGAGAACAACATCAAAGATGAGATGGCCTTTGCCAACAACGTGCAGAAGTTGCGTTACCGCGACGGACAGATCAATGGATACACCTCCCGCTTGCATTACATGACAGAATGGGCTCAGAATGCCATCAAGGCAGGCATCCTGGAAGATGTAACGGCCACGAACAGCCAATACACCATGCAGGTGCAGACCACCTACATGACCTCCCACCCCAATCTGTATCGTCAGTTGGCAAACAATTCGGAGAATATGCAGCAGATGCGAGCCATTGAGCAGCGTCTCAACGGCACTGAGGTGCACTATGTTCCCCAGAAGTATCTGCCCAATGATGGTTTCCAGTGGATTCAGGATGGCGACATCATCATGTTCACCACCGACACCCCTGGTCTCGACATTGCCCACATGGGCATTGCCTTCCATGTGAACGGCAAGCTCACCCTGCTCCATGCTTCCTCGAAGGAGAAAAAGGTAACAGTATCAAAAGTCACCATCACCAAGATGCTGGAAGACAATCCCAGATGGACAGGAATCCGGGTGCTAAAAGTTATCAAATGACTACCCCTATAAGGGCGACAGAACAAACAAAAACTCTCCCCCTTAGTAAGGGGGAGTACCCTCCGCAGGAGGGGGAGGGAGTATGTTGATGCCAGAGGAAAGAAACTTAGAAGAAATGACGCTGAAAGCGTCACCGAATAATAACCTACGGATACCATAAACAAAAAATATCGACCCTGAAGGGGTCGCCCATTAATCTAAAATTCTATAAACTATGGCAACAGAAAACAACAAACGAGTCGTGCAGATCGAAATCGACGACCAAGTAAAGAAACTCACCGTTGAGGGCGTTGATAAGGATGCCCAAGTAGTAATGAAGCAAGAACTGAGCGATAAAGAGTTGGATAACGTGACAGGAGGAGCAAGTTTCGAGAAATGGGTAAGAGTACAAGAATAGAGCCAAACGATATTGCCTTTAGGTCATTTGGCTTATGGCGCAATAGTTCGTATTAACCCCTTTAGGGGTTAGATAAGGGTAGCCAGCCGTTTCAACGGCTGGAATTAAGGCAAATAAAAGTTTTGCGTGCCTTTAGGTACGCGATAAGGGAGAAATTGTTCTTAATTTTGCACGAATAATAAAGAAGTTATGACTACTACACAATTGAATGCCGAAATGCTTCGCAACATGAGTATTATTGTCGAGGACGAAAACCTGCTGAAACGAGCTGAAAAACAGAGCGACCCAACAGAATTTACTCGTGAGGAATTCTTTGCTCGTATCGATGAAGCAAAGAATGGACCAACATTTGAATTAGGCGAAGAAGAGACCCTAGAATATTTGATAAATCGATTAGGATAATAGCATATCTGCTTACGGGCATTACGATGACAAGTAACAATCTGACAAAAAAGTCAATGCAATGCAATTTTGCAAGATTGTGATTAAGCAAGAGCTATGCCAAATCGTTTTGAGCATAGCATCCCCCCCAGAAGCCATCCTTTGTAGGTTTTATCTATTTCCCTTCGCCCTATTATGTGTCTTGCAAAGCATCTGGCAATTCTCTATGCTCGTTGAGCCGCCTTTGCTCCAAGCCGTTACGTGGTCGGCATCCATGTCCTTCAAGTCCCAAATCTTTGTATGGTTGGCATCGTGGCCAATGGCGCAGAGCGGACAGTTGCTCTCGCCCTTTTCTTTGGCTGCTGCCGTCTGCTGAGCATACACCGCCTTCTTGGTGGGTTCATCGAAAACTCGCACGTTCAACAATTTCGTGTTCTGGCATCCATCAAGAATAAATTCATAGATGCCTTTCTTGTCCTTAACATAAAAGCTTTCATACAACTCCCTAACTTTATCGGCCACCTCTGCTGGGTTATAAGCAGTATTGTGGAAACGCTCATAAAGTTCGCCCCATTTTATGCCACACATCTCCTTCTCTGGAGCAAAATCAAACACCGATGTAACCCAATCGATTACTGAAGTGAAATAAGCCTTGAGCTCATTGATGTTGTCATCGTATCGGTGTATGGCCATATAATTCTCCACGTCACCTTTGCTTACCCATTCGAGCGCAGCAGCCAAGTAGTCCTGACGCTTGGCTGTGCCAGGAATAAAATGGCTCCACTTGTTGATGTTTGTGTTGTTTGAATTAGAGAACTCCACCTTGGCCTTTGTGACAAATGGGCCAGAATACACTGAGTTAAGTATCTCCTGGGCATTAAGCGGTATGCCAAGAATGTTGATGGTGCGGAACCAGTCTTTGATTTCTTTCTCCGTACCTTCACATACATATATAAGTAG
>CACZRQ010000120.1 GCA_902783615.1 uncultured Bacteroidales bacterium
AGGAAATCGGCAGCCTTCTCCATTACGGGCAGGTCACTGATGCTGCCCATCACGATACTTACCAATGCTTTCATGTGAATTTAGATTATAAGTTAATTAATTTCTTGTATCCTTCTGCGTCTAACAATGCGTCAAAATCGGCTGCTGGGTCAGGCTTGATCTTTATGAGCCAGCCTTCGCCGTATGGGTCTTTGTTCACCAGCTCAGGCTGTTCTTCCAATGCCTCGTTCTGCTCGAGCACCTCGCCACCCACTGGCAAGAAGATGTCGGAAATGGTCTTCACCACCTCGATGGTGCCAAATACCTCACCTGCTTCGAGCGTCTCGCCCACAGTTTGGATATCGACGAAAACAATGTCACCCAACTGGCTTTGCGCATAGTCTGTAATGCCTACATAGGCCACGTCACCTTCCACACGAATCCACTCGTGTTCACTGGTGTACTTGATGTCTTCCGGAAAAATCATATCAATCGTTTTTTAGGTTAATCAAATTGCAATTCGCAAATTTATCATAAAACAAGGATATTTGCAAATTTTTTGCGATTTAAAAGAGCAGAAACCTAAGTAAATCGTTATAAAAGGGATGTAGGACCATAAAAGAGCATGCTAAACCTACAGCAAAACCCACCAACACTTCACCCAAAGAATGATGGCCTAACACGATGCGAGCCGACCCCACAACGCCCGCCACAAGAATCATGGCACAAAGCCACCACACGGGATTATAGCCAAAAAGCATGCTAAAAGCAACCAATCCGCCAATGGTGGCACCAGCACCTGCCATGTGCTCGCTGATGCGCCAACGCAAGTTCAAGATCAGGCAAAAGACCATCAGCAAAAGTGCCGTAAAGATGATGCCAGTCATATACCAAGGGATGTTCAGGCGTCGCATAATCACCAGACAGAACACATACGACACCAAATAGAGGAATAGCGGCACATATCGCTGACGCCTTTGCGCCATATCATCAGGACTAAATCCATTCACCTTCCTAAAAATAAATATGGTGAGATGGGGTATCAAAATGGTAAAGGCATAAACCACCCCTAACACAATGAGTTTGTATTGCAAGGGCATGATGCGCAGATACGAGAAGATGAAAAGGATGAGAAAAGCCACAAAGGCGATGTAATACGGCGAGAAAAACGCCGATATCACCCTGGCCACTCGTTTCAACACCATCTCTGTCTTACCATGCTCTTCCATAATATCACTCCTTCCTCAACCTCGCTACTGGAATATTCAGCTGTGTTCTATACTTTGCCACTGTGCGACGTGCCATCGCAAAGCCTTTCTCTTCCATCACCTTCATCAACTCATCATCAGTCAATGGATTGGATTTATCCTCATGATCAATCACTTCCTTCAGCAACCTCTTCACCTCACGAGCAGATGTTTCCTCACCATCTTGACGCATGAAACTCTCGGTAAAGAAATGGCGCAAGGGGAAAATGCCAAAGCGTGTTTGGGCATACTTACTATTACAAACGCGAGAAACGGTAGAGATGTCGAGTTTGGTACGCTCAGCCACATCTTTCAGAATCATGGGTTTCAACAAAGCCTCATCGCCTTCTTGAAAATAAGGCAACTGCAAATCGATAATGGCTTGCATCACATTTGTCATGGTGGTTTGCCTTTGCCTGATGGCATCGATGAATCCTTGCGCAGCATCAATCTTCTGTTTCAGAAAAACAGCTGCTTCCTTCTGCTGGCGTGTCTGCTTCACACTTCCCTCGGCCTGTTCCTGCAATTGACGACGGAAATCCTGATTCAGTCGCAACTCTGGCAAGTTAGGGTTGTTCAAGCTGAAGGTTACATGTCCTTCATCATCGGTATCCACCAGAAAATCGGGGGTTATCTGCTGCAGATTCTTGCCTATTGCCTCGCCCATCGAAGCACCTGGACGCGGGTTGAGGCGAGTGATTTCCCTGAAAGCATGCTGGCAATCAGCCTCGCTCACCTCTAACTGTTGGCAAATCTTATCCCAATGTTTGGTGGAGAATTCCTTATAGAACGAACTGATGATTTTCTCCTCTAATGGTAACCACTTATCATGCTTCCCCTCAGGTGTTTGGGCCTTGCGTTTGATTTGCAGGAGCAAACATTCCTGCAAATTGCGGGCACCAATGCCTGCAGGGTCGAATTCCTGGATGATGTGCAGCACATCCTCCAGTTCCTGCAACGTAGTTTCTACACCTATATATATTATTAGCTCATCGGCAATGGTCTCAAGCGGCTTACGCAACAAGCCGTCATCGTCCAACGAACCAATCAAATATTCTGCCAACTGACGCTGATGTTCATCCAGTTCATGCTCACTCAGCTGATCCTTCAACGTCTCATAGAAAGAAGTGGTGTCGCTGAAAGGGATCTCCTCCATCCGTTCATTCCTACTGTAGTTATGTTCTTGCAGTCGATAATCAGGAATATCGTCATCGTTGCGATAATCGTCTAACACATTATAGCTGGTGTCATACTCATCCTCGGGATTCGACAATTCATCGGCCACATTTTCGGGGGTCTCTTCTTTACCCTCCTCCAAAGCGGGATTGTCGAGCAATTCCGCCTTCACCCGATCCTCCAACTCAACCGAAGGAAGTTCCAACAGTTTCACTGCCAGAATCTGCATCGGCGAAAGGGTCTGCAACTGCTGTTGCGACTGCACTTGAATCTGATTGGAGTTCTGAGCCATCTTTTTTATAAGGTTTTATCATTATCAACTTGCAAATTTACGAATAAACTTTGTATCTTTGCCCATAATAACCAAAAAACTTAAAAACTAATAAACTCAAAAACTCAAATTATATGTTTGCAAAAGAAACCTACATGCAGCGCAGAGCCCTGCTGAAAAGAACCGTTGGCTCTGGTGTGTTGCTTTTCTTAGGCAACGATGACATGGGACTCAATTACGAAGATAATGCTTTCCGTTATCGCCAGGATTCCTCATTCCTGTATTTCTTTGGTATCTCTCAAGCTGGCTTGGCAGCCATCATCGATATCGACGAGGATAAGGAGATTATCTTTGGCGATGAGGCTTCCATCGATTTCATCGTATGGGCAGGCATCTTGCCTACCATCCATGAAAAGGCTTTGGAAGTGGGCGTGAGCGACACTCGCCCTTATGCACAAGTTGCTGATTACTTGAAGCAAGCCAAGTCTAAGGGTCAGCCTATTCATTACCTCCCTCCCTATCGCCCTGAGCACAAGCTGAAGCTGATGGATTGGTTAGGCATTGCTCCCAATGAGCAAGAGGGATCTGTGCCTTTCATCCGTGCCATTGTGCAACAGCGTAACATCAAGACAGCCGAGGAGATTGCCGAGATTGAGAAAGCTTGCAATGTAACGGCCGATATGCACATTGCCGCCATCAAGTATCTGCGTCCTGGCATGCACGAATTTGATGTAGCAGCTGAGATTGAACATGTTGCTGCCATGAACAATTGCGAACTTTCTTTCCCCACCATCGCCACCATTCATGGTGAGACCCTACACAATCATTACCACGGACACTTAGTAAAGTCTGGCGATTTGTTCCTCATCGATGCTGGTGCCGAATTGAAGAGTGGCTATTGTGGTGATATGTCGTCCACCTTCCCAGCTGATAAGAAGTTCACACAGAAGCAGAAAGATGTGTATGTAATACAGAACGCCATGCATTTGGAGAGTGTGAAGGCTTTACGTCCTGGCATTCCTTACATGGATGTGTACGACCTCTCAGCCCGTGTGATGGTAGAGGGCATGAAGGACTTAGGTCTGATGAAGGGTAATGCCGAAGATGCTGTGCGTGAGGGTGCTCATGCGTTGTTCTACCCACATGGGTTGGGCCACATGATGGGCTTGGATGTGCACGATATGGAGAACCTCGGCGAGATATGGGTGGGTTACGACGGCCAGCCCAAGAGCACACAGTTTGGTCGCAAGAGTCAGCGTCTGGCCATTCCATTGCAACCAGGTTTTGTGCACACCGTTGAGCCTGGCATCTATTTCATCCCCGAGTTGATAGACCGTTGGCGCAAGGAAAACAAGTTTGCCGATTTCATCAACTATGACAAAGTGGAGGAATACCGTCACTTCGGAGGAATCCGCAACGAGGAAGACTACCTGATTACTGAGGATGGTGCCCGCCGCCTCGGCAAGAAGATTCCACTGACACCAGAAGAAGTGGAAGAACTGAGATAAAGAATTATCCCCGCCTGGATGGGCGGGGATAACTTTTTATGTATGCAAATCCAGCACGAAACGAGTGCCTTTAGTGAAATTCGGATCAATATCGAGATCACCATTCATCTTCTTCGCCATCTCTTTGCAGATAGGCAAGCCCAGGCCATCGCCTTTTGTCAAATCCTTGATCTCCAAAAAAGGCTTGAACACATCCTCCATTTTCTCTTCAGGGATGCCACAACCCGTATCTGCCACCACAAACTGCTGCACATGAGCGCCACGTTTCTTGAAATCCAGCCAGATATTACCACCAGCAGGTGTGTATTCAGCTGCATTATACAACAGATGCAACAAAATGTGCGACACATATTCCTTATTGATCTTGGCATCCATCTTGGGTGCATTTACCACTAAGGTAACCTCAGGCTTTACCATGTTGCGAATCTCTCCCATCAAGCCCTCGCAGAACTGCTGGACTGGTATATCTTCCAGTTCCACAGAATTGTTGGGCATATTCTCCAACTTCGACAGAGTCTGTATATGACTGGAGAAGTCGAGCAATGCCTGCACCTCAGGTATGCTGTTATTCAATTTCTGCAACGTTGGATCCAGCTGAGCGGAGATATTACTGATGAACTTCGCTTTCAACGCATTGTTTTCTTCGGCCAACTTGATGGCCTTTTTCTGCTTGCGGGTTACAAAGATGTAGCGAAGCAGTACAATGATGCTGATGACCAATGCAGCAGCTAAGGCTGCAACCAGCACGCACAATGCGATAATAATCAGTTGGCGAGAGCTAAGCGAGCTGTCTTTCTCGGCAATAATTGCCTCATTGTCAGCTATCTGTTGCTTTAACACACCAGTTTCATCAGCCAACTTCATCGCATTAGCCGAGTCCTTCCAGATGATATAATTGCTATAGGTCTGTTCCACCAAGTTCACATTATTGATCTTGCGACCATTGGCAATCAGCTTCTGATAAATTGCATCAACCTTATCATACTCTTTCGAAGCGTTGAGTCTGCTTGCCAATTCCTTGAACACAGCATCGCCCTGTGATACCTGTCCGAATGAGTAATAATAGATGGCCTTGTTATACAGCAAGTCGTTATTCAGGTCCTCGTCGTTGGCCGCCTTAGCCTGATCTTCCATGGTGTTGATCTGCTCCAAGGCTCTTGCCGAATTTCTCATCTTCATATACATCAGCAGGCGTTCCTTGGTCACCTGATAGTGCAATGCTGGTTTTAAGCCACCACCTTTCTGCTCTTCAGCAGCAATGGTTTGGTCAACATTACGAAGCAGTTCGAAACCCGCTTTGTAATTATTCTCTGTGTAATACAATGCAGTAGCCTTTGTGCCACACTCCACGCTCAGGTCAATCTGCCCTTTTTCGGCATATTCTTCGAATGCACGAATGTACGAAGATCGTGCGGCTGCAAAGTCATTCTTTGCTTCTTCAGTTTCTGCACGCTGGTGCAGATTGCTCTTTTGCCCTTCTTGAGCGCTCATAATCGCACAACAGAAGAGCATATCCAAAAACAAAATCAGTACCTTCTTATTTTTCATCTTTTATTATTCTCAATAAATGAAGCTGCTTCCACCAATAAACTCACGAATCAGAGAGGTATGGGGGATCTCATTGTCACGAATGGCATAGAAATACTTCATGAACCTCAACAATCTGTAAGCCTCGGCATACTCTCGGCAATTCTGTGGCACCATATTTAATATTGGCTCCACATGACTGCGGAAAGCAGCAAACTCAAACCACAGTGCCGAGTTGAACATCACATCAGCATACTCTTGGAAAGGGGTGATCCACTTATCCTCACCAGCCCTCACACTCTGCCAGCGGGCAATGGTCTGCTGAGCCGAATAGCCACGATAGTTGAAATCCCTCACAATTCTGCGCACCAATCGGTTATCAGTGGTTGGAATCCAGTTATGACGATCCAAGGCAATGGTGGTCAAAGCAGAAACAAAAATCTTAAACTTGCTCTCATTAGGAATCTGTGGTGTCAAGTCGGGGTTTAACCCATGGTTGCCCTCCATCACCAGCAGCATATTATCCTTCAGTTTCAACTTCTGTCCCCTAAACTCGCGCTTGCCCGTCAGGAAGTTATAATAAGGAAGTTCCACCTCCTCACCTCTCAGTATGGCCTGCACCTGTTTGTTGAAGAACTCAAGGTCGAGGGCATACAGACTCTCATAGTCATAGTCACCATGCTCGTCCTTTGGCGTTTCTTCGCGAGGCAGGAAATAATTGTCCAGCGAGATGGGGTAAGGCATAATACCATTGGTGAGCAGCTGCACCGACAAGCGTTTGCTGAAGGTGGTTTTACCTGACGATGACGGACCAGAAATCAGCACCAGCTTCACGGGTCTTCCCTCAACAGAGCGCTGATAAATCTGCTCGGCAATATGAGCTATTTTCTTCTCCTGCAGCGCCTCAGCCACATTGATAATCTGTGTGGCATAGCCTTTCTGGCAAGCATTGTTCAGGTCGCCCACCGTTTCCATATTCAAAATATGGTTCCAACGCTGGTGCTCGCGAAACACTTCCTGCATTTTCTCCTGCTTCACTATGTCGTTCAGCTTGTTAGGGTTCTCCTGACTGGGTATTCTCAGCAATAGTCCATCATAATACTTCACAATGTCGAACACCCCCAGATAGCCTGTCGAGGGCACCAAGTTGCCATAGTAGCTGTCCACTGTATCGCCCAATATATAATAATAGGTGTAGAGCTTGCCTGTTGTCTCAAGCAGCTTCACCTTATCGTCCAAGCCCTTTTCCTGAAAAATTCGCTTAGCCTCCGAAACCTGCGATTCCACGCGTGTGAAAGGCATATCAGCCGCAATAATCTCCTTCATCTTCGCCTTGATGGCACTCACATCCTCCACAGTAAAGGGTCTGCCAATCTCCAATGAGCAGTAATAGCCATTCGAAACAGGATGCCTCAAGAAGAGTTCGCTACCAGGAAACAGTTCACTCACTGCTTTGTAGAGCACAAAGCACAGCGAACGCACGTATGTGCGCATGGCCGATGGGTCACGCACATCCAAGAACTCAACGTCCTTGTTATTATACACCTTGAAGCTCAGGCCTTCAGTCTTATTGTTCACCCTGGCGCTCATCACCTGATATGGCAACTCCACACCTGTAGCAGGAAAGATGTCCTGCAAGTCGCAGCCTGCGGGAAACTCCAAAGTCTTGCCGTTATTTACACAATATAACTGTACCATATCTCAATTTTTGCCATTTATTTTTGATTTCAACCTGTAAAGGTAAGGCAAAAAAATGGAATAGTAGCAAAGAATGGTCAACTTTTTTCGTTTCGGCATTAAAAAGCAATCCCCCGTCAAGGCTATAAAAACACCTGACGGGGGATGAAAAACATTCTTTCTTAACCAGTATTCTTACTTCACGCTATACACTTTATTTCCCATCTGAGCCGTGATGCCCACCAACTTCATGAAAGCATAATCAGGGTCATCCAACGGATGGGCTTCCTTCATGTTTGGATACTTGTCAAGGAAAGTGGTGCGGATTTTCGGAGTCTCCTCTTCCACAAGTTTGCAAGTGATGCGCATCCAACCCCTACCTTCGTTGGGGAATGCAGCAATCTGCACTTTGGGATTCTTCACCAACTGCTTATATACATCTTTTGGTTTGCGTGTCATGAAATACACATTGCCATCAATGGCAGCAAGTCGTTGACGGAAATCAGCGATGCCTACAATTTCAAGGCTCTCTCGCATTTCACTCGCTACATCAAGCAGCACACAGGTATGACTCCTTCGGAATATCAAAAAAGGAACAGATAATTTCATATCCTTTCTTCCGTTCTTCCGCTAAATCTAAATAACCTATGTTTTACATGCATTATCATAGCGGAAGAAGTAGCGGAAGAAGCGGAAGATAATATGACTGAGCAACATTTGATGCGTATTGCAAAGAAAAGTTCATTTCCATGCTCATGGAATCATATAAATAGCTGTTATTCAATGTCAGTTGAGTCCGCATGAGTCTTTCGTTGCCAGACTCTCGGTCAGTAATTAACGGACTCTTGGTCAGTAGTTACCTGACTCTTGGTCTGTAACTAACGGACAAACTATCGCAAGGCGACTAACTTACAGTTGCATGCCAACCAATCTTCAGTCGTCCACAGTCGAATGCCCAAGCAGAACGGCTTAAAAATCCACAAAGACGCAACATATTAATTGAATAATCCAAGCTTTTGAGGCATTATTTTTGCAAAAAACGTGTTCCTTCTTCCGCTTCTTCCGCTACTTCTTCCGCCATGATAATCCATGAAACAAAACAACTATCTCGATTTAGCGGAAGAACGGAAGAAAGTTTTCATTTTTCAAGTTTTGGAAGTGACTAAAGTGATATATAATAGCTCCATAAGGTAGGGTGTTCAAAAACGATTTGCGATAGAAAGTGTCATCCTTTCAATAACTGCGGGTTTGTGTCAGTTTTGTTGATGTATGGAT
>CACZRQ010000121.1 GCA_902783615.1 uncultured Bacteroidales bacterium
CTTGATGACCATTTCGTCAGCAGTTTCTTGCAATAATATTTGGACAAAGCTTAATCACGTCTGCCATAATGTCTGCATGATCGAAAGCCAAGTTTGGCAATACAGATAGAGGGAACCATTCTGCTTTGGCAGCATCATCCTTACCAGTGACAACAATGGGCTCATCAACGAAGGCAAGGTATGCCACAGTGATAGTCCTTCCTCTTGGATCACGGTCAACCTTGGAGTACGCCCCAATCTGATGAATATCCGACACTCGAAGTCCCGTCTCTTCTTCCAGCTCCCTGATAGCACATTGCTCAGTGGTTTCATCCATATTCATGAAACCACCAGGAAAAGCCCAGCAACCTTTGTATGGGTCGAAGCCCCGCTGAATAAGCAGCACCTTCGGCTCTGCCTCATTTGTAATGACCACGCAGTCAGCCGTAACCGCCGGTCTTGGATATTTGTAAGTATATTCCATCGCTATTCTCTATTTATCTCTTGGTAGAAATCGGATATCACCTGCTTCATTTCATCAGGCAGATAAAACATAATCTCTTTTTTCAAATCCATTGGAATACCCCAAATAGTTTCAGCTATGCTGCCTACGATTGCCCCTAGGGTATCAGCGTCGGCACCAAGGCTTACAGCTTTGCGAACGGCATCCTCGAAAGAATCACTTTCGCCTATAATCCACAATGCAACAGGCACAGTACCCTGACACGTTTCGTCAAAGCGATTGACCACTTTCTCTTTCTTGATGTTGATATTATAGCCAGAAAAATCAACACAATCATATAGTATATCCCCAATATATTCAGGAGCTTTCAGACCAAATTGTATGGCTCTGAAGATAGCCAAAGCAACAGTTTGTGCCCCCTTAATTCCCTCTGGATGGCTGTGGCTGCATTCGGCACTTTTCCTTGCATGCTCCAAGACTTCTTCCCTCTTATCAAACCACATGCCGATGGGACTCACCCTCATGGCACTCCCATTACCAAACGAACCGTATGGCTTGGGGTTGTCACTGTGAACCCACTGGGCAAACCTACCACCATAGCCTCCCATCGGATGCGGATAGCGGTTACACCATTTGTGGATATACTCACCATAGTCGTCAGATCCATGAAGCAAAGCTTCTGCAACAGCTACCGTACAAATAGAATCATCCGTAAAGCCGTTTTCTTCAGACAGCCATTCAAAGTTGTAGTCGTTGGTAGAATCAAACTCCCAACGACTACCTACTATATCACCTATTATTGCTCCTAACATATCTTTATATTTTGCATCAAAGCGAGTTCAGGAACTCACAATCCTGCTTAGCGCAAGTATAGGGGTCGCCCTCGCCACCATCGTAGTCGAAGTATTCACGCTCGCAGATGTAGGCCTCGATGCCCTGCGCTTCCAAAGCATCCGACAGAGCTTTCCAATCGATGATGCCATTTCCCATCTTCACGTTCCAGTGTCGTCCCCAGTAGAGCACATTAGCCTGTTCTTTGGTAAACAGCGTGATATCGGCCAAATGCCCCTCAGTAGCACGTTTGGGATTGTTAGGCGTAGGCGCTCCCATCATCAGCACATCAGCAGGGAAATGTTCCAGTTCATCATCGCAATATGCCACACGGGCTGCCTCCTTGGCATGAATCACTGGGAATCGGCCTGGATATTTCTTTACAAACTCAATAGGGTCGGCACCAGAGAAAGCACACCAGCCAGTATCCAACTCAAAACCCACATACTGGGGGTCGGTATTCTTGATCAGCATATCGTAGATGCGATCGCCACCTTCCTTGCCATCCACCCAGCGGAACTCCTGCGAGTGGTTGTGCAACACCGCCTTGATGCCATATTTCGCACGCAGTTTACCTGCCTCGTTCATGGCATCGCAGGCTTTCATAATCACATCGTAGCTGCCATCACCCATATCAGGACGAATGTCTGTATGGGGAATGCCCATCTCCTGAGCCCAAGCAAAATCCTTCTCTGTTGAGAGGTTGTGTGATGATACCACCTTCAGGTTCAGGCTCTTGATATAAGCCTTATACTCCTGTGTGGTCATATTGCCCGTAAAGGTACCCATCAACTCCACACCGTCGAAGCCTATTTCTGAAAGCTGTTTCAGGACCTCGATACTCTTGCTTTGGTTGGTCTTGAGCAAGCAATACAACTGTGCACACACTTTGCCTTTCAACTTGCCTGCCTTGTGAGCATCAGGCATTGGACGCTCAGCAGCAAATACAGGGGCTTTGCTCCAAGCCATCGATGCGGCTCCGAGCAGCAGGCTGCTTTTCAAAAATGATCGTCTTTCCATAGTTATTTTTGGTTTTATCAATGACTTAGCAAAGGTAAGCATAAAATTTGAAAAAAAACAAGGGAAACAGAGCCATTTATTACAGAATAATGAGTATTTTTGCTGTCAAAATACGAGAAAAAAAGATGAATGCAGAAGTACAGCATATCAATTTGGATGACTATATCCAGACAGGCGAGGGCGGAACGTCGCTCACCTATACCAGTAAGGACGGCAAGACGCTGGCCAAGTTGTATAATCCAGGATTCGAGGCCGACAGGGCGAAAGCTGAGTTCCTCACCGCCCGCACCGTGTTCGAGCTGGGCATCCCATCGCCAGAGCCCTACCGGCTGATTACCGATGGTGAACGAAGCGGAGCCGAGTATGAGCTCATCAAGAACAAGCGTTCCTTTACGCGCATTATCTCGCAGGAGCCTGAGCGACTGGAGGAAATATCCCTTAAATTCGCACGCATGGCCAGAGAACTGCATGAGGTCAAAGCCGACACCACACGACTTTGCTCCTACAAGCAGGGCATCGAGCGCTTCTATCGGGAGAAGGATCTGGTGCCAGCGGAGTACAAGCAGCTAGCCTTGGAGTTCTTGGAGACGGTGCCCGATACGCCCAACTGCCTGCACGGCGACCTGCACATCGGCAATATCATCACCGACGGCAAGCGCGACCTCTGGATTGATGTGGGCGAGTTCTCCTACGGTGCACCAGAGTGGGACCTGTCACTGTTATGGACCATATGTAACAACATGAGTTCGGATCGGGCCGAGGATCTGTTTCACTTGTCACATGAGATGATGAAGGCCCATTGGGACATTTTCTTCCCAGCCTACCTCGGCACAACCGACTCTCAGGCCATCGGAGATGCCACCAAGCGTATCCTTCCATTCTACGCCGTCAAGGTTCCCTATGTGTACGACATGGTCTATCAGGGTCCCATGCCTGAGGTGGCCTTTCAGAAAATCGCAAAATTCTTTAATTCGTAACCAAGAATATGGCAAACAAACCCTTAGACACAGATCTTTTAGACCGCGCCATCATGTTTGCGGTTCGTGCCCATGCCGGCACTGAGCGCCGAGGCAAGGGATTTCCCTATATTGTACATCCCATGGAGGCCATGGAGATTGTGGCCACGATGACGTCTGACCAGGAATTACTGGCAGCCGCAGCCCTTCACGACACAGTGGAAGACACTGACATCACTGTCGAGCAGATTCGCGCCGAGTTCGGTGACCGCATCGCCTCTCTGGTAGCTTCTGAGAGCGACGCCTTCGAGCAAGGCGTGAGCGAGGAGGACAGTTGGCATGCACGCAAGCAGGCAGCCATCGATCGTCTGTCCAGTGCTCCTCATGATGCCAAAATTGTAGCTCTGGGTGACAAGCTCTCAAACATGCGAGCCATCGCACGCGACTATGCCATGCAGGGCGACAAGCTCTGGAATCTTTTTCACGCTAAGGATCCCAAAGATCATGAGTGGCACTATCGCGGTTTGGCCGATGCTCTCCGCGAGCTTCATGACACCTTCGCCTACAAGGAGTTTGCACAGCTCATCAATCAAGTCTTTGGACAATGAACAAATAATCAATCCCGCATCTTATGAACGAAATTGAAAGAATAAACTTGGACGATTATACCCAGACAGGCGAGGGCGGAACGTCGCTCACCTATACCAGTAAGGACGGCAAGACGCTGGCCAAGTTGTATAACCCTGGATACGAGGCAGAAATAGCGAAAGAAGATTTTCTGACGGCCTGCACAGTCTATGATTTGGGCATACCATCACCCAAGCCATACCGCTTGATTACCGACGGAGTGCGCGTTGGAGCAGAATACGCAGTGTGTCGTCGAATGTCATCTCTCCCCACAGCACTGGCAGTGTGGCATAGAGCAGCATAAAGATGATCATAGGCGGCAATATGCGTAGGAATCTGCGTTTATAGAACTGCGACATGGTGACGCCCGACTTCATCGGAACCAACAGGAATGCCGATACGATAATGAATAGCGGCACACAAGTACGTGCCAAGCCACCATCGTAGAAAGCTACCCAGAAACGGTTTGCCTCGTTCAACAACACGGCCTTGTCGCCAGCCATGCCGCCAGTGTTGGTGGCAAACCCCGCCAGTTTCTCTGCACCATCAGGAATACTCGCTATGGCTTTTTCCGTTACAACGCCATAGAAGTTTTCTGATGCATGAACCAGC
>CACZRQ010000122.1 GCA_902783615.1 uncultured Bacteroidales bacterium
AGGAAGATGGTTCACCAAACGACATCTATATCTCTGGTAGCGATGCTTTCTACTATTTCAACGTGCTGAGCGATATCTCAGAGTCATACATCCACAAGTCTTCTTACCTGAAGCTGCGTGAGATTTCTTTGAGCTATCCTGTTGTTGAAACTCCACGTCTGGGTGTTACATTGAGCGCATTCGCCCGCAACATCCTGCTGTGGTCAAGCATCAAGGGCTTCGACCCAGACGCTTCACAGGGTAACAACAACATGGCTGGTGGTTTCGAGCGCTTCTCACTGCCTGGATCATCACAGTTCGGTTTTGGTCTTACATTTAAATTCTAAAAGGAGATTACAGATATGAAAAAGTTATATAGTATTGCATTAGGCTTTGCAGCTCTCTCATTGGGTCTGGTTTCTTGCTCTGAGGACGTGATGGATGCCCTCAACAAGGACAGAAACCATGCTACCGATGTTAGTGCTAAGTTTATTGTGACCGACCTGATTACCCGTACGGCAATCAGTATCACCGGTGGTGACCTCAACACATACGCTGCTGTAGCTGTAGAGCATGAGGGTGGTGTATTCAACCAGCTTTACAATGCAGAGACACGTACCAGTGAATGGAACACCTCTACTTGCTTCAACAACTCTTGGGGTACTATCTACTCTAACATGAAGAATGCCCTGAAGGTGATTGAGAAGACTGCTGACGATTCAGAAAGTACAGATGCAGGCAATGCAGCCATCAGAGGTATTGCAGAAGTGATCTATGCACACAACTCTGCTGTTTTGACCGACTTGTTTGGTGATGCTCCTTACAGTGAGGCTTGTAAGGGTTCGGAAAACCTGACTCCAGCGCTTGATAGTCAGGAGAGCATCTATAACAGCCTGATGGCTACTTTGGATAAAGGTATCGCTGACCTGCAGGCTGGTGGTGCTAATTCTGGCTTGGGTGCTTTCGACTACCTCTATGGTGGCAACAACACCCTGTGGCTGAAGTTTGCTTACGGCTTGAAGGCTCGTCTGCTGATGCACACCATCTTCCGTGCATCTGATAAGAATGCTGTTTACCAGCAGATTATCCAGCTGGCTAACCAGTCATTTGCAAACCCAAGTGAACAGGCTTCATTCAATGTGTACGACAGCTCTAACTGGAACCCAACATTCGACTTCCAGTACAGCCGTGACTACTTTGGCTTCAGCGAGAGCATGTACAACAAGATGATGGCTCGCGATGACAAGCGAATCACCCGAATCCTGTTTGAGCCTTACGGATATCATCTGGATCCATATAGCCCAGACTTGATGCTGGTTCCAAACGGTGAGGATTTCGCTCCTGTACAATGGGTTTATACCTTCGACGCATACTGCATGGCTATGACAGCTAACACCTACCTGATGAGCTACTATGAATTGCAGTTCCTGAAGGCAGAGGCCCTGGCTCGTCTGGGTCAGGAGGCTGAGGCTAAGGCTTGTGTAAAGGACGCTCTGGAGCAGGCATTCCTGAACTCTGAGGCTTCTATTCAGGCAGCCCTTGCTTCTGGTAATCTGGGTTGGGATGGTCCAGATGAACCTCTCACAGCTGCTGATGCTGATGAATATTTCGAAAGAATCGTTGCTCCTCTGCACGGCACTGATCTGCTGGCTGAAATCATGGTTCAGAAGTATCTGGCTATGTATGGTGCTAACGGTGAGTCACTGGAAACCTACAACGACATCCGTCGTATGATGGCACTGGGTGAGAACTTCGTTAAGCTGGAGAACCCAAAGAACTCAAGCAAGTTCCCATTGCGCTATGCTTACGGTGCCGATGATACTACCACCAATCCTAACGTTGAGGCTGCATTTGGCAATGGCCAGTATGTATTCTCAGAGCCAGTATGGTGGGCAGGTGGCAGTCGCTAATCCAAGGAAAAAGAACGGCAAACCACTATAATACTCTTTTTTGATTATTTGTTTGTGGAGGGGATATCCGTTGAGGACGTCCCCTCTTCCCTTTTTTATACCCTCTGCAGAGGGTTGGTAACCACAGCCTGCTTCCATCAGGGGATGGCCTAATAGTAAAAAGAAAGCCCCTCGCTTCAAAAGCGAAGGGCTGACTCTTACATGAAGATAGGTTCATGACCCATACATGAGGTATTGCCATAGCAATCAATGTTGCTGTATATCAAATCATGTTGTTATTCCTAAGCCACTGCTTACCTTTGGGTGTAAGGCAATATAGAAGAAACAATGCACAAGGTATGCCAATTACTGCTAATCCTAAATATGCTCCCATAATTCAACTTCCTTTCTTTTTATTCGTTAATACTAATCCCACAATCAGTTGCTGACCACAATTTCTTTCATCATGGTATTGCTTTTTAATTTCGATTGTAAAGATAGCTATTTTTTAGGAAATCAGAAACAAATCTCTAACTTTTTGTTTTTTTCGATGTCCAAATAACCAAGGAGACTGGCTACCCCCATCTGATGCCTAAAGGCCTTCCCGAAGTAAGCGGGCCTTTTACCCGTAGCTGGTGGAATGGGGGCTTTTGGATGGATGTTTTGGGCTTTTTTTTAAAAAATATTCATTCAAATTTGTTTGATTTTTGTTTTGCCCCTACTAAATTTTGGTATTTTGCTTATTAAGATACTGATATTAATATAGATACAAAAATTTTCCTATCATTTTTCCCTCTACTTTGCTCCTACTTTGCTCCTACTTTGCCACTACCTTGCCTCTACCAATTTGTTTGCTTTTGACACATTTCGTACCCTATTTCGCAGATTTGTTATGCAGTCCTTGTAAATTTCCCAATCAACAGTAACCTGAAAATTCTCTAGAGAATTTCTTGCTCGTAGGCGTGCTGGCTATTGCTTACCCTAGGGGAAACTCCAAAATTCTCTAGAGAATTTCAAACTTAGTCCATATCTGAAATCTTGATAATCGGCTTTCTCATTTCTGCGAGCTCCCCTTTGCCCATCATTGCACTTGCACACTGGTTTATGTAGGGGCAAGGTAGGGGCAAAGTAGGGGCAAAGTAGGAGGAAAGTAGGGGCAAATTTTAATATAAATACCTTATCTACAATGAAATAACATTGATTTAGTAGGGGGAGATATTGATTTTCACTTTCGAAACCTAAAATTTTATGAGTTGGTGATTGCAGAATAAGCAGAAAACATGCTTGTATGGATTGTGCCGAGTGACGGAGTTGCAGGAACTGAATTGGCTGGCTACCCTTATCTGATGCCTAAAGGCATCTTTTTAATAATTACGTGGAAAAATGTTGCTTGATATTATAAATATTTTTATTACCTTTGTTCCCAAATGTAGATGAGTGAAAAATGGATATAGTTTTATTGCTTGGTGGACTGGTGCTTATTCTGTTGGGGGCAAATTTCTTGACAGATGGGGCATCATCGCTGGCTAAGAGGCTGAAAGTATCTGACTTGGTGATTGGCCTGACGGTGGTGGCCTTTGGCACATCGGCTCCAGAACTGTCGGTTTCCATCTCGTCGGCCTTGAAGGGAAGTGCCGACATAGCCATTGGTAATGTGGTGGGTAGCAACATGTTCAACACGCTGATGATTGTGGGGTGCACTGCTTTCTTCGCGCCAATCATCGTGACCAAGAATACTTTGCTGAAAGAAATACCCTTGTGCATTCTCTCGGCAGTGGCCCTGTTGGCTATCTGCAACGACACCCTGTTAGACAGTCAGCCCTTGGATATGATGAGCCGTACCGATGGTATTGTATTGCTGCTGTTTTTCATCATCTTCATGGTTTATACATTCTCAATTGCTCGTGAGCACCAGAACGAGGAGGCCGAGGAGGTGAAGCAGATGTCTCTTTGGCTGTCCTTTATATATATAATAGGTGGACTGGCGGCTTTGGTGTTTGGTGGCAACATTTTCGTGGATGGTGCCACTGGCATTGCCCGTTGGATGGGCGTGAGCGAGAGTGTGATTGGCCTGACGCTGGTGGCTGGTGGCACTTCTCTGCCCGAGTTGGCAACCTCGGTGGTGGCTGCCCTGAAGAAGAGTCCTGAGATGGCCATCGGCAATGTGGTGGGTAGCAACCTGTTCAACATCTTCCTGGTGTTGGGCTCGGCGGCAACCATCAGTCCGCTACATTTGATTGGCATCACCAACTTCGATTTGATCTCGTTGGTGGTGGCCTGCATCCTGTTGTGGCTGTTTGGCGTGTTCTACAAACAGCGTACCATTACACGCTTGGAGGGTGCCATCTTGGTGGCTTGCTATGTGGCATATACAGGGATGCTGATTTACATGAGTTAGAAAAAAGGATTTATTATGATAGAGGTAAAGAAAGTAGAGACGAAAGGAGAGTTGAAGAAGTTTATCCGCTTCAACTATGAAATGTATAAAGACAACCCCTATTCAGTGCCCGATCTGTATGAGGACATGCTGAATACCTTTAGCAGGGAGAAGAATGGGGCATTCGAATTTTGCGAGGCTGACTATTTCCTGGCTTACAAGGATGGCAAACTGGTGGGCCGTGTGGCTGCCATCATCAACCGTAAGGCTAACGAGACTTGGAATACCAAGAATGTGCGCTTTGGGTGGATTGACTTCGTGGACGATTTGGAAGTGTCGAAGGCTTTGATCAAGAAAGTGGAAGAGTGGGGAAAAGAGCGTGGCATGACTCACATCCAGGGACCCTTGGGCTTTACCGATATGGATGCAGAAGGTATGCTGATTGAGGGCTTTGACCAGCTGGGCACCATGGCCACCATCTATAATTACCCCTACTATCCCGAGCACATGGAGAAACTGGGCTTCGAGAAGGAGGCCGACTGGATAGAGATGAAGCTGTTTATGCCTGAGGATGGTCAAGTGCCTGAGAAACATCGCCGTATCTCTGAGATGGTGATGAAGCGCTACAACCTTCGCATCAAGAAATATACATCGAGTAAGAAGATTCGCGAGGAATATGGTACGGCCATTTTCGAACTCATCAACGAGGCTTTTGCCCCTCTGTATGGCTATTCGGCCTTGTCGCCCAGACAGATTAAGCAGTACATCGACATGTATCTGCCCATTGTGGATTTGAGGATGATTACCCTGATTGTGGATGAGAACGATCAGCTGGTGGGTGCAGGTTTGTCGATGCCATCGCTCTCGAGGGCGTTGCAGAAGGCCAAGGGCAAGCTCTTCCCATTTGGCTGGTATCATCTTGCCAAGGTGCTCTACCTGCACAAGTATGGCGATTGCCTCGACTTGTTGCTGGTGGGCGTAAAGCCTGAATATCAGAATAAAGGTGTGAATGCCCTGTTGTTCTACGACCTGATTCCTTCATACGCCAAGTTGGGATTCAAGTATGCCGAGAGCAATGTGGAGTTGGAAACCAACGATAAGGTGCAGGCGCAGTGGAGCTACTTCAACCACGAGGTGCATAAGCGCAGAAGGGCATTCGTCAAGGAAATAAAGGATTAAAAGATAATAATTAGAAGCTTGTAATGAGTGACGAAATCAACTTTGATCAAATACCTGTAGATTACACAGAGGACAACATCCAACACCTGGAGGACATGGAGCATATCCGCATGCGATCGGGTATGTACATTGGCCGTTTGGGTGATGGCTCGCAGAGCGATGATGGCATTTATGTGTTGTTGAAGGAAACCGTTGACAACAGCATCGACGAGTTCAAGATGGGTGCAGGCAACCGCATTGAGGTGACCATCGAGGAAAACCTTCGTGTGAGCGTGAGAGACTATGGTCGAGGCATCCCACAGGGCAAGATGGTGGAAGCTGTGAGTAAACTGAACACGGGTGGCAAGTACGACAGCAAGGCCTTCAAGAAAAGTGTGGGCTTGAATGGCGTGGGCTTGAAAGCCGTGAACGCCTTGAGCACTCATTTTGAGGTGCGTAGTTATAGAGACGGCATGGTGCGCATTGCCAAGTTTGAGTGTGGCAAACTGATGAGCGATGTGACGGAGGCCACTACTGAACCTACTGGCACCTATGTTTACTTCGAGCCTGACGATACCCTGTTCGTTGGCTATGTGTATCATAACGACACCGTTGAGAACCTGCTCAAGAACTATACCTACCTGAATACCGGACTTTCCATTATCTATAATGGCCAGAAGATTCTTTCCCGTCATGGTTTGGAAGATTTGCTGAAAGACAACATGACGATGGAGGGCTTGTATGACATTGTGCACATGAAAGGCACTGACATTGAGCTGGCTTTCACCCACACCAACCAGTATGGTGAGGAGTATTACTCATTTGTGAATGGACAGCATACCACCCAGGGCGGAACCCACCAGAGTGCATTGAAAGAGCATCTGGCACGTACCATCAAGGAGTTCTACAACAAGAACTTCGAGTTTGGCGACATCCGTAATGGCTTGGTGGCTGCCATCGCCATCAATGTGGAGGAACCTCAGTTTGAGGGGCAGACCAAGACCAAGCTTGGCTCAACGCTGATGGAGCCTAATGGCGTGACCATCAACAAGTACATAGCCGACTTTGTGAAGCAGGAGGTGGACAACTACCTGCATAAGAATCCCCTCATGGCAGAAACCATGCTCAGGAAGATTCAGGACTCGGAGAAAGAACGCAAGGCCATTGCCGGAGTAACCAAGAAAGCCAGGGAATTGGCCAAGAAAGCCAACCTGCACAACAGCAAATTGCGTGATTGCAGGTTTCATTACAGCGATGGCAAGGGCAAACCCCAGGAAGAAGAATCGTGCATCTTCATCACCGAGGGCTTATCGGCCAGTGGCTCCATCACCAAGAGTAGGGATGTGAACACGCAGGCGGTGTTCAGTTTGCGAGGCAAACCCCTCAACTCATACGTGAAGCCAAAGCAGGAAGTGTTTAAGAATGAGGAGCTAAACCTTTTGCAGGCTGCACTGAACATTGAAGATGGCTTGGATGGCTTGCGATATAACAAGGTGATTGTGGCCACCGATGCCGATGTGGATGGCATGCACATCCGCCTGTTGATGATCACCTATTTCCTCAAGTATTTCCCTGATTTGGTGAAGAAAGGGCATGTGTATATCCTGCAGACACCACTCTTCAGGGTGCGCAACAAAAAGAAGACCATTTATTGCTACACGGAGGATGAGCGTGTGAAGGCCATCAAGAAGCTGGGGCCAAAGCCCGAAATCACACGATTCAAAGGCTTGGGCGAAATCGACCCCGATGAGTTCAAGAACTTCATTGGCGAGGATATGCGGCTTGTACAGGTGAACCTGCACAAGAACGACTTGGTGAACGATATGCTGGAGTTCTATATGGGTAAGAACACCATGGAACGCCAAACGTTCATTATCAACAACTTGGTGATTGAAGAAGATTTGGTTGAAGAAGATTTCATGTTATGAGTAAGGCTCTGTTTCCTGGCACTTTCGACCCTTTCACCATAGGGCACGAAGCAATTGTGAGGCGCACGCTCACCTTTATGGATGAGGTGGTGGTGGCCATTGTGAGCAATCCTGACAAGCATGCCTTGTTTCCAGTGGAGGAACGGGTGAGGATGATTAGCGAGCTGTATAAGGATGAGCCTCGTGTGAAGGTGATTTCGTTTGCGGGAGCAACGCCCGACATTGCCATTGAGGTGGGGGCAAATGCCATTGTGAGGGGTGTGCGTAGCGTGAAGGACTTTGAATATGAGGAGAATCTGGCGTTTATCTATAAGAAGATGTGTGGCGTTGAAACGATATTGCTCTATACTGACCCTGAATTGGCTTGCGTGAGCTCGTCGATAGTGAGGGAGATGATTAAGTTTGGGAAAGACCCGAGTGAATTTGTGCCCTTCCCTTTGAATATTGACGATTGACAATTGACGATTGACGATTAATGAATATAAAGGATAATTGACAATGAAGAGACTACTGTTCATAATGATTTTGGCTGGCTTGCATTTGGTGGCTTTCTCACAAACCAAAACTACATCGAGGCAAGCCTTGCGCAAGTTGAATTTAGCAGAATATGCTATCAGTCAACTATATGTGGATTCTGTGGATGAAAACAGCTTGGTGGAAGAAGCCATCATCAAGATGCTTTCGCAACTCGACCCTCATTCTACCTATAACAATGCCGAGGAGGTGAAGGAAATGAACGAGCCTCTGCAGGGCAACTTCGACGGCATCGGCGTGCAGTTTCAGATGATGGAGGACACTTTGCTGGTGATTCAGCCTGTGAGTGGAGGACCATCTGAGAAGGTGGGCATCTTGGCAGGCGACCGTATCATTGCCGTAAACGACACCACCATCGCAGGCGTAAAGCTTAGCACTGAGGATATTATGAAACGTCTGCGTGGTCCCAAGGGTACTATGGTGAATTTGACTGTGCTTCGCAGAGATGTGAAAGACCTGTTGCATTTCGATGTGAAGCGAGACAAAATTCCTTTGTTCAGCTTGGATGCTTCCTATATGATTGAGCCAGGCATTGGCTACATCAAGGTGAATCGCTTTGCCCAAACCACTGGCAAGGAGTTCTTGGAGGCTTTGCAGAAATTGCAGGCCTTGGGCATGGTCGATTTGATTCTTGACCTGCAGGGTAATGGTGGTGGATACCTGAATGCCGCCATCGACTTAGCCAATGAATTCTTAGGTCAGCGAGAGCTGATTGTCTATACACAAGGGCGCTCGGAGAAAAGCAGCAACTTCTATGCCAAGGGCAACGGACATTTCCAGGAGGGCAGACTGGTGATATTGGTGGATGAGTATTCTGCTTCGGCTTCAGAAATTGTGACTGGTGCCATGCAAGATTGGGACAGAGCTGTGGTGGTGGGGCGCCGTTCGTTTGGCAAAGGATTGGTGCAGAGACCTATAGATCTGCCTGATGGATCGATGATTCGCCTTACGGTGGCTCGCTATTATACCCCTGCAGGACGTTGCATTCAGAAGCCTTACACTAAATCGTCGAAAGGTGACGGCAAGGCTGTGGAGGTGGATTATGAACAATATCGTTCCGATTTGATTGATCGTTATAACAATGGCGAGCTGATGCATGCCGATAGTATTCATTTTCCTGATTCACTGAAATATACCACGAAACGACTGGCTCGCACGGTGTATGGAGGTGGTGGCATCATGCCAGACTATTTCGTGCCTATGGATACCGTTTCCTATACCAAGCTGCATCGGAACTTAGTGGCTAAGGGTGTAATCAACAAGACGGCGTCCAAGTTTATTGATGGGCATCGCAAGAATATGAACCGCAAATATAAGGATTTCAATCAGTATAATGCCAACTATCAGGTGGACAAGGATGTGCTGGATATTATGAAGCAGGAGGCTGAGAAACAGAAAATCTCCTTGGAAGGTGAGGAGTATGAGAAATCGCTTCCGTTGATTACTACACAGCTTAAGGCGTTGATAGCTCGTGATTTATGGGATATGAGCGAGTATTATCAGGTGATGAATACCACCAACGAGAGTGTGATCAAAGCGCTTTGGGTGCTGAATGAGAGTTATGAGAAGTTTCTTCCCATTGACAATTGACGATTGACAATTGACGATTGACGATTGACAATTAACGAGTTTTTTAATTTCCGAATAGTTTTTTGTTTAGCCAACGGCTTACGTAAACACTGCCTACGGCACAACCTGCTCCAATCAGGGCACCAGCCATCACATCAGTGGGGTAGTGAACACCCTCATGCATGCGTGAAACGCCCACCGATATGGCATACAGAGCCGAGGGGGCAATAACATACCATTTGGGATAACGGATGCAGAGCGAGGTGCACAGGGCAAACGCCGAGGCGGTGTGGCCTGAAGGGAAAGACGGGTCGGGATGCGTGCTACGAGGCGTGATGAGGTCGGGCCAAGCCTCGTAAGGACGTGTGCGATTCACAATATACTTCAATCCCATGGCGATGGCAAAGCTACCCACCACGCTTGTACCTATATATATGGCATCCTGCTGCAACTGGCGATCGTGACGGATGAGGCCGATGATGCCCATCACCGTTGGCACACCCAAAGCCACATAAGGCTCGGTTTTCGATATGAACTTACTATAATCGTGCATGAACTGACTGTCCCACCCATTGATGTCGTGCAACATGTTCACCTCCCAGTTCTGGGCGGTAATGGCAACGGTGGCAATGGCCAAGAGGGTCAACAAAAGGGCAGTTCTTTTCATATTTTCAGCTTTTTTCTGTGTGCAAAGATAGTGATAATGTTTTTAAACATATACTATGAGGCGCAAATATTTTATCAAAGGTTTGCGAAATAATAGTTTTTAACTTATATTTGTAGCTAATTACTGTTGTTATGTATGGTAATAAGATAATGAAAACAAGTTAAAATATTTAAAACTCAATTATTTATGTGGTTAAGTAATTCATCAGTAGGAAGGAAAGTGGTGATGAGCGTTACTGGTATCGCCCTTATCCTGTTTCTAACATTTCACTGTGTGATGAACATCGTTGCCTTGATTTCGCCAATTGGTTACAACTGGATTTGCGAAATGCTGGGTGCTAACTGGTATGCTGTTGTGGCAACCATGGGCCTGGCTTTATTGTTCATCATTCATTTGATCTACGCTTTCTGGCTGACTTGGCAAAACAGAAAAGCGCGTGGTAACGAGCGTTACGCTGTAACCGACAGACCTAAGACGGTTGAGTGGGCATCGCAGAACATGCTGGTGCTGGGTATCATCGTTTTCTTAGGTATTTGTCTGCACCTGTACAACTTCTGGGCAAACATGATGTTGCCTGAGTTGATGCATACAGAAGACTTGCTGGTTCTGAGCAATGCGACGAATGGTGTTTATCACATTCACCAGACTTTCAGCAATCTGGTGTATGTAGTGCTTTACCTGATTTGGTTGGCAGCCCTGTGGTTCCATCTGACTCACGGATTCTGGAGTGCTATGCATACCTTGGGTTGGAACAACCGTATCTGGCTGAATCGTTGGAAATGCATTGGCAACATCTACAGCACTTGCATTGTGGCTTGCTTTGCATTGGTGGTTATCGTATTCTATGTTGAGTCGCTGATTTAATGATGGAAGCATAACTTGGAACTTAAAAACTAAAAAACTTAAGAACTTATAAACTATGACAAAGATAGATTCTAAGATTCCTGAAGGGCCAGTTGCTGAAAAATGGACCAACTATAAGGCTCATCAAAAATTGGTAAACCCAGCTAACAAACGTCGCTTGGACATCATCGTGGTTGGTACGGGTCTGGCAGGTGCATCTGCTGCCGCTTCTCTCGGTGAAATGGGTTTCCGTGTATTCAATTTCTGTATTCAAGACAGTCCACGCCGTGCTCACTCTATTGCTGCACAGGGTGGTATCAACGCTGCAAAGAATTATCAGAACGATGGTGACTCTGTTTACCGTCTGTTCTACGATACCGTAAAGGGTGGTGACTACCGTGCTCGTGAGGC
>CACZRQ010000123.1 GCA_902783615.1 uncultured Bacteroidales bacterium
GGCAATCTGTTCAGCATCAACCTCTTTGCGATTACCCTTCAGATTCTTTTCCCATTCTGTCTTCATGGTTTCCAACTCGGAAGAAAGCTCCTTCACCTTATCACGATAGCTGGCTGCCAGCTCGTAATTCTGCTCTTTCACTGCCTCCGACTTCTGGTCGATGGCAGCTGCTATTTCATGCTCCTTTTCTTCAATCTCATGTGGTACCACTATATTAGTAAGGTGTACACGAGACCCAGCTTCATCGAGGGCATCAATCGCCTTGTCAGGAAACTGACGGTCTGTGATATATCTGTCTGTCAGCTTGACACAAGCCTCCAACGCATCATCAGTGTATGTCACATTGTGATGGTCTTCATACTTTGACTTGATATTCTTCAGAATCTGCAACGTTTCCTCCGCTGTAGTAGGCTCTACCATCACCTTTTGGAAACGTCGATCCAATGCCCCGTCTTTCTCAATGGTTTTCTTAAACTCATCCACTGTAGTAGCACCAATGCACTGAATCTCACCTCTGGCTAAAGCTGGCTTTAACATGTTGGCTGCATCCATTGAACCTGATGCTGAACCAGCTCCAATAATCGTATGAATTTCATCGATAAACAAGATGATATCTGGATTGTTTTGCAGCTCTTTCATGATGGTTCTCAGACGCTCTTCAAATTGTCCACGATACTTGGTGCCTGCCACAACGGCAGCCATGTCGAGCATCACCACACGTTTATTAAAAAGCATGCGTGATATTTTTTGCTCCACAATGCGGGTGGCCAATCCTTCCACTATAGCCGACTTTCCTACACCAGGCTCTCCAATCAGGATGGGATTATTTTTCTTGCGGCGGCTCAGGATCTGTGCCACACGCTCAATTTCACGCTCTCGTCCTACCACTGGGTCGAGCTTACCCTCTGCTGCAGCCTTGGTGATGTCGGTACCGAAATTATCCAAAGCTGGGGTATCATTCTTTGTGTGTGTTGTCGATGCTTTCTGCTGTTTTGACAACTGATTGCCAGATGGTTGATTTGAAGAGTGATAGCTTTCGTTATCATCCTCTTCTTCATCCATGTCATCATCCTCTGTATATCCCATGCCATCTTGAACATCGGTTGATTTAATCAATATCTGATTAAGCGTATTGCGATAGTCCAACCCGCAATCATTCAGTGTGTTGGCAGCATTCGTATTATTATCCTTCAAGATAGCCAATAATAAATGCTCTGTATCCACCTGTTGGTCTTTCAGCAAACGAGCCTCCAGCAAACTGATGCGCAGGATGCGACTTGTTTCAGCATTGAAAGAAATCTCGTCGCTAACCGACTGTTCAATCGATGCATTCATCTTTAGCATATCCTCCAGGTTTTTCTTCAATTCCAGCAGATCCACTTTTTGATTCTTTAGTAATTCTATCGCTTTACCATCGCCTTCACGCAAAATGCCAAGCAGCAAATGCTCAGGAGTTATACTGTTATTCCTGAGTCTGTTGGCCTCTTCCTTGCTGAAGTTGATAATGTTTGTTACTCTTTCTGTAAATCTATTCTCCATGTTATCGTTTTTTACCTCCGCTATAAAAATAAATAAAATGCTTTGCAAAGATACGAAAATGTTTCGCAATCCCACTTAATTGTAACAAATATTGTGCCAAAAATTTTTTTTGCCAAAATCGCTTTCGTATGTCACAAAAAAGTAGTAATTTTACACGGTTTTTAGTATAAAGCCTTAAAGTGTAACTTTTAAATTTATTAAATGATTGACCAAGACAGAATTATAAAAGTAAACATTGAGGAAGAGATGAAGTCATCCTACATAGACTACTCCATGTCTGTGATTGTGGCTCGTGCCCTTCCTGATGTTAGAGACGGTTTCAAGCCTGTACATCGTAGGATCCTGTATGGTATGAAACAAGTAGGTAACACCTCCGACAAAGCTTATAAGAAATGTGCACGTGTAGTAGGCGAGGTACTCGGTAAATACCATCCTCATGGTGACTCATCAGTGTATGGGGCTTTAGTACGTATGGCGCAGCCTTGGGCTTTGCGCTACATGCTGGTAGATGGACAAGGTAACTTTGGCTCAGTTGATGGTGACGGTCCTGCTGCTATGCGATACACCGAGTGTCGCTTGCGCAAGATTGGTGAGGAGATGATGCAGGATCTGGATAAGGATACCGTTGACATGCAGCCAAACTTTGACAATGAGGAGTTAGAACCTACAGTAATGCCGACGCGCATTCCTAACCTGCTGGTAAACGGCGCTTCTGGTATCGCCGTAGGTATGGCAACCAATATGCCTACCCACAACCTCACTGAGGTGATAGATGCTTGTGTGGCTTACGTTGACAACAACGACATTACTACCGAGGAACTGATGCAATACATCAAGGGTCCTGATTTCCCAACAGGTGGTATCATATTAGGTACCAGTGGCATACGCGATGCTTACGAAACGGGTAGAGGACGTATTGTGGTGCGTGGTAAGGCTGACATTGAGACTGGTGGCACTCACGACAAGATTGTTATCAGCGAAATACCTTATGGCGTTAACAAGGCAGAACTGATTAAATACATTGCCGATTTGGCTAATGATAAGAAGATTGACGGAATTGCAAACGCCAATGACGAGAGCGACCGCGAGGGTATGCGAATCGTAATAGATGTTAAAAGAGATGCCAACGCCAATGTATTATTAAATAAATTGTATAAACTGACGCAGTTACAAACTTCCTTCAGCGTTAACAATGTAGCATTGGTACACGGAAGGCCCCGTTTGCTGACGTTGCGCGACCTGATTAGATATTTCATTGAGCATCGTCACGAAGTGGTGATCCGTCGCACCAAGTACGACCTGGCAAAGGCTCAGGAAAGGGCACATATCCTTGAGGGTCTGATTATTGCCAGTGACAATATTGATGAGGTGGTGCACATCATCCGAGCAGCGAAGTCGCCTGCAGAGGCCATCGAAGGTCTGATGCAGCGTTTCGAGCTTGACGAGGTGCAGGCAAAGGCCATAGTAGAGATGCGCTTACGCCAGCTCACTGGGCTGATGCAGGAGCAGCTGCATGCTGAATATGAGGAGATTGAAAAGAAGATTGCGTTCTATGAGTTGATTCTTTCTGACGAGGAGGCTTGCCGCAAGGTCATCAAGGATGAGCTAATTGAGGTGAAGGAGAAATATGGTGATGAGCGTAAGACCGAAATCAGTATGTTGGATGGCGACTTCAATCCAGAAGAGTTCTATCCTGACGATGAGGTGGTAATTACAATTTCACACATGGGTTACATAAAGTGTACGCCATTGGCAGAATTCCGTACCCAGAACAGGGGTGGTGTGGGTTCAAAGGGTTCTAACACCCGCAACGAGGACTTTGTAGAACACATCTATCCCGCAACGATGCATAACACCATGATGTTCTTCACCCAGAAGGGTAGGTGCTATTGGCTAAAGGTTTATCAAATTCCAATGGAGAGCAAGACCTCAAAGGGACGCGCAATTCAGAATCTGTTAAACATTGAAGCTGATGATAAGGTTACTGCTTACCTGCGCGTGAAGAACTTGGATGACAAGGAGTTCAACCAGAGCCACTTCGTGGTGTTCTGCACCAAGAACGGTGTAATCAAGAAGACCAGCTTGGAAGAATATTCACGTCCACGTCAGAATGGTGTGAATGCCATCAACATTTTGGAAGGCGACAAGGTTATAGAGGTACGCCTCACCGATGGTGACAACGAAATAATCATGGCTAACAAGAATGGTCGTGCCATCCGCTTCAACGAGACAGTAGTTCGGGCTATGGGACGTGTTGCTACTGGTGTGAGGGGTATGACACTCGATGAAGATGGGCAGGACGAGGTGGTTGGCATGGTTTGCGTGAAGGATTCTGAGAATGAAACCATCATGGTGGTGTCAGAACAGGGCTTTGGCAAACGCTCCGACATTGAGGACTATCGAAAGACCAACCGAGGTGCGAAGGGTGTGAAGACGCTCAACATTACCGAAAAGACAGGTAAGTTGGTGGCTATCAAGACAGTGACCGAAGAGAATGACCTGATGATTATTAACAAGTCGGGTATCACCATCCGCCTGAAGGTGGCCGATGTGAGAATCCAGGGACGTGCTACTCAAGGCGTTAGACTCATCAACCTTGAGAAACGCAATGATGAGATAGGTTCTGTTTGCAAGGTCATGTCGGAAGCTGAGGAAGAGGAAATTGAGCAGAACGCTAATAATCAGGAAAATATCCAGTATGAGAATCCTCCTATGGAAGATGCTCAGACTGATATAGATAATAGTGATGAATAAAATGTAATATTAATTAATTGTTTTTTTAAAGTATGAAGAAGTTATTTGTTTCAATGGCTTTTGTTTTGGTGGCTGGCAGTGCTTTTGCACAGATGGATGCCGTTAAGAATGCTACCAAGGCTGCAGGCAAGGGTGATTTTGCAACCGCAACATCACTGATCGAACAGGCTCTGAATAATCCAGAGACTGCTAATTTGGCTGACACATGGTTCGCTGCTGGTCAGGTACAGCAGAAGATTAGCGCTAAGCAACTCGAGAACCAGGTTAAACGTCAGAATTATGACGAGAACGCTATGTTCAATGCTTCATTGCAGATGGTTAAGTACTTCCTGAAGGCTGACGAATTGCCAGACGCTAAGGGCAAGATGAATGTTTTCACTTCAAAGATGGCTTCTGCTATCAAGGGTGATTTGGGTAACCTCATCAATGGTGGTGTTGCTGCTTTCAACGGTGGCGGTGAGGGCTCTGATGCTAGGGCATTGGATTTCTTCGGCACTTACGTTGATTTGGCTAAGGCTCCTATGTTCGCAAAGGACAACTTGGCAGCTGACCCACAGTATGTTACCATTGCTTACTATGCTGCATTGGCAGGTATCCGTTCAGAGAACTATGCTGCTGTTGAGAAGTTTGCTCCTATGGCACAGGCTGATGCTGAGAATGGCCAGAACGCTACCGAGTTCCTGGTCGAGGCTTATAAGAAGCAGGGCAAGACTGATCAGATGATGAGCGTGCTGAAGGATGCTTTGGATAAATACCCTGGCAACCAGGCTTTCTTTGCTAACATGATTGACTATTACACTTCTAATAACAAGTATGACGAGGCTCAGGCTTTTGCTGATCAAATGATTGCTAAGGATTCAGGCAACTACTTCTACAACTACGTGAAGGGTTTCTTGTATTCACAGCAGAAGGATGATGACAAGGCCATCGAGCAGTATGAGCAGGCTATTCAGAAGAACCCTGAATATGCACAGTCTTATGCTGAGTTGGGTAAGTCATGGGTGCTGAAGGCTCAAGACTTCTCAGAGACAGCAGAGTCTAATCCAACCAGTCCGAAGTTTGCTGAGGATGCTAAGACACTGCGTGGCTTCTACGAGAAGGCTATGCCTTACCTGGAGAAGTGCCGTCAGTTGGCTCCTGACAATGTAAGTCTGTGGAAGCAGGCGTTGAGCAGTGTTTATTACAACCTGCAGATGACTGATAAGTACGAGGAAGTACAGCAGGCATACTAATGAGAAGTCAAAAACCGCAGAATAACGGTTTCTTCCATTTATTAGATTAAACAGTTGGGAACCCCGGAAGTCATACTTTTGGGGTTCCTTCACTAAATAAAGAACTCGACAATTACACATTATTTATATATATATATGCGGAAACTATTTGCTATTGCCATCCTGTTAACAATTCCATTTTGTTTCACCTGTGCCCAGAAAGACGTGCTGAAGCAGGCCAAGGCTACGCTGAAGACTGGCGATGTCAAAGAACTTCAGAAACTGGTGGACAAGATAATTGTCAACCCAGAGACGATGAAGATGCCAGAAACTTGGTATGTGGCGGGTAGGGTACAGCAGCGCAAAAGCGAGCAGCAGATGGAAAAGGCATATCTTCGCAAGCCTTACGACACACTCACCATCTACAATAGTGCACTCAATATGAGCAAGTATTTCCTTATCTGCGACTCATTAGCACAGCAAGGGATGAAACCTGGAAAAATCAACAAATACCGCAAAGACAACCAACGTGCTATCATGGCTGACAAGGGCAACTTGCTGAATGGCGGTATTTATTATTACAATCACAGCACAGATGGCGACAACTCGAAGCTTAGCAAGTCACTCGACTTTTTCAAGACATATATCGACCTTACTGTCAGCGATATGTTCAAGAACGACAACCTGTTACAGCGCGATTCCATCTTTACCCAAGTGGCTTATTATGCCAGTTTGGCAGCCATGAAAATTGGCGATTATGGAAATGTGTTAAAATATGCTCCATACGCTGAGAATGATGCTAAGTTAGGACAGTATGCCATGGAGTTTATCGCTCAGGCTCATCAGTATTATGGCGACACCACTGCTTGGATAGAAACACTTAAACGGGGCGTTGAGAAATATCCGCAGGACGATTATTTCTTTGCGAATCTCATCGATTATTATGGCAGTAACAACAAATACAACGAGGCTTTGGAGTTTGCAGATGGTATGTTGGCTAAAGACCCGAAGAACTATTATTATCTATTTATCAAGGGTTTCCTGTATCACAGCATGAAGCGCTATAATGATGCGCTGGTATATTATAAGCGCTCTATAGAAGCAAATCCCAATTATGCTGAGGCATACAGCAATGTTGGCTTGGTGTATTGCCTGCAAGCTCAAGATTTCTCTCAAGAGGCTGTTACCGATATCAAAGATCCTCGATATCCCGTTGACCAGGCACATCTTAAGTCGTTCTACGAAAAAGCTCTTCCGTATTACGAAAAAGCCCGCGAGTTAAAGCCAAACGATAAAACACTCTGGCTCAATGGTCTTCACCGTGTGTATTACAATCTTAGTATGGGTGAAAAATTTAATGAGATGGAGACATTAATGGAATCAAATGGATAGTTCTGCTAACAAGTGCCCATCTCATCTATAATCGCAATTATGTTTAATATAGAATGTGGATAAATATATCCCCTCTTCCCATACAGTCAGGTTTTGGCTGGTTTAGGTAGAGGGGATTTTTATTTAAGTGATGGGTTATGGGACTTTATTTTGTGGATTCTTCGAGAATCTGGAGAGCCCTGTCAAGAACGGTAGTATCATCTATTTTTACAATGCCGCCATCAGGACCAGGCTCGATGTGAATTCCAACGGCCTTACCTTCCTTATAGTTGTCGGCACCGAAAAAGTTTCTTGCTGTCTCAACATCCATTCCGAGTTCTTCTGCAATGCGATGCATGCTGCCATCTGGCAATGAATCCTTGATTCTACGGAGTTCGTTAAATGTTAATGTCTTCATGATTATATCTGTTTTTTTAATTTTTACGCGAAATTAATCAAATTAATGCTTATGGCAAAACAATCTCTGTCATTTTTGCGTTTCTTAAATGATTTCGATGGCAGACATAGGTATCCAGCCCACCTTACCATCCTCAAGTGTGATTTCTTTCCAATCTTTCATGCTGTTATCCTTAATGCTGACTTTTCGACCCTCATGGATGACAAACAAGCTGGTTCCCTCGTCACTGGGCGTACTTCTGACGGTGACACTGGGTGACAGTACGATAGCATCAGTGCGATGGTCAATCTTACCTTTCTGCTCGAAGGCAAACAGATTACATATAATGCACAGAATCAGAGAGATGATAGCTGCAAAGAAACCAGTCTTTCGCAATTCTATGCGCTTGGTAAAGAAATAGACGCCTAAAGAAGCGAGCATGATGATAAAACAAGCTATGCCCCACCAGCCCCAGGTATCGACTGTGAGTGTATTGATGAGTGTACGTGTCCATGCCACGAAAAACACCTCAGGATTAGGATTTACCTTATCCACAGTCTTGGCACGAGCCATGTCGAGGTTGGCGCTGATATCCGAGTTGCCAGGCTGCAATAGCAATGCACGCTCGTAGTTGAGGATGGCCTTACCCAACTCGTCTTGTTTGAAGTATGCATTGCCAAGGTTGTAGTACACCTCGCCAGATTCGCCCTGTTGCAGCATTGACTCATAGATTTCAATGGCTTTGGCATACTCCTTATTAATATAAGCACTGTCGGCCTCGGCTTTCATTTGCTGTGCCCAAAGCTGAGAGCTGGTGAAAAGTAGTGCTAATAATATGATGATGTGACGTTTCATATTCAAAATCAATGTTTAATAGTATTTTCCATTTTACCAATTGTTTCTAAAGCAGATGCATAGACCTTGTCCATGTTCTGACTCTTCTCCTCACCAGGGGCGAAACGAGCAAACTCGCAAGTGTTCAAGATTTCTATGAACTCGTTGATTACCTCCTGTGGCACCTGATGTTCCAGTAGTTTACCCTCGATATTGTCTTTCGACAGTGTGGATGACGGAATGTTCAGCTTATCGCTGGTGTAGCCCCACAAAGCCTTGAGGACTTCCTCATAGAATTGGTCGCCATTGCCCTCGGCCAGGAGTGTGCTGGCATCCTTCAAACGTCTCTGTGCCACCTTGTTAGCTTTCTTATTCTTCATCTTAGTGACATTGGCATTCTCGGCAATTTGCCTTCTGTAGATGACGAAGAAAGCCAAGAAGATCAACAGCGGAATGATGTAGAACAGCCAGTAGCTCATGGAGTTAAAGAAATAGTTGCCACGAGGACGCAGTTTTACTTCATTCTGCTTGATGAAACGGATATCCTCGTTAAGGATACGCAGATCCTCCTTATTATTATAGTTGGCCACCGTTTGCGAAGGAGTACCGTCACTCTTGTCAACTTGCAGCTCGTAAGCCTCGGTGGTGAGCGTCTTATAGCTCTGCGTCTTGGTATCGAAATAAGAGAATTTCACAGCAGGTATTTTGTAATTTCCTGCATTGCGGGGGATAGCCAAATATTCAATGGTCTGATTACCAGACATACCCGTGCTGGTAAGTTTGAACTGGTTATCCACCTTCGGATCGTAGATCTCGAAATCGTCAGGAAATTTCACCTCAGGAGTAGAAATCAGTTTCGAATTGCCTATACCCGAGATAGTTAACTTTATGGTCACGGCATCGTTTGCCTTTACATGGTTGCTACTGAGCGTAGAGGAAATGGTGAAATCCCCCACTCCGCCAGAGAATCCTTCTGGCTTGCCACTTGGCAATGGATTAACTGTAACCAAAATCTTTGGTGTTGTTAGCGTTTTCTTGATCTCCACATACGTAGAACCACGATTGAAAAACGCATCGAAGGGGTCGATGGTCTCAGTAGCCCTGGCCACAGATGCGTCAAAACGTGCGGACTCAATCTCCAATTGTCCAGCTTGCTGTGGGAACAACACAAATTGGCGATATATAGTAGAGCGATAGTTACGGCCACGATAATGCTCCAGTTCCCAACGGCGATCATTAGGTAACTCTACCTCCTGCGATTGGAATCCCTTGAAATCAGGTAGTTTCACATTGTCGAAACCACGAAGATCGACTGCAGCATAAATCTTGTAAGTCAACAAGATAGCTTCCTGTTCATATACAGTGGTCTTGCTCGTGGTACTGGTAATGAACAAATCATTGGCTGCAATATTACCATTGCTGTTTCTGCTGTTAGATGATGTGTTACCACTATCGGCAGACCCTCCTACCCCATTGGCTTCGTCCTTGGGCAATACCTTGACCTTGATAGGCGTAGATTCCACCTGTTTGCCATCGGCCATGGCTGTAGCAGCAGGGATGGTAAACGTACCCTCGCTGTTTGCCAAGAGGATGTAGGTAAACGTGATGCTACTGGTGGAAGTGGTTTTACCATTAATCATCTGTACACTGCTTTGCTGCGACCTGCTGGGACCCATCAGCACATCAAAGCCTTTGATCTCCCCTACCCTGAAGTCTCTGACATTCTGAGTGTTGATTGTAAACGACAACCTAAACTGATCGCCCACAGCTACCGCATCAGGGGCATTGGCAGTAATGGTGACATTGTCAGCTGCCATCACCTGAGCAATCAGCAACAGATTCAATATAAACCATGTATATAATTTCCTTCTCATATTCTTTTACCAATCTTTTTCCAGTTTTCTGCCTTTTAACACCTGCTGTTTCTTAACCTTATCCTGCACATCCTTTTCGTCCTGCATGGCAGCTCGCAGCAGTTGTTCGGCATTCTCTTTCGACATTTGATTCTCATCTTGCTGTTGCTGCTGATCCTGCTGCTGTTGCTGATCCTGTTGTTGTTGCTCTTGCTGTTGTTGTTCCTGTTGTTGCTGTTGTTGCTGCTGGTCGTTGCCACCACCCTGCTGCTCCTGATCCTTCAACAACTTCTGGCAGAGCGCCAAGTTATAGCGTGTCTCATGGTCGCTTGGATTATTCCTGAGCGACTCCTTATAAGCTTCAATAGCCTGCTGGTATTGTTTGGCAGCTTGGAAAATCACACCTGTGTTGTGATAAACCGATGCAAGTTTGCCTTTATCGTGTTCCATCTTCGAGGCAGCCTCATACTCCTTCAGTGCCTCTTGTGGTTTGTTCTGATACAGCAAGGCATTGCCGAGGTTATACCTGGCCATGCCTGATGTAGGATTGGTCTCCTGAGCCTTGCGGTAGTTCACCTCAGCATCTACAAATACACTGTCGTGATACTGCCTGTTGCCCTTGCGGATATAGTTGCGCTCGGCTTTCTGAGCCCAAACGTTTACCACACTCAGTGACAATGCCGCAATAAGTAAGTATTTCAGTCGTTGTTTTCTCATTTCTCAAACAAATGTATTTTGTTGAACAATGGATTTTGTCGTTCCATAATCAGCAATTCTACGATGAGCAGTAGCAACAAAATCCATGCCACTGCCTGGAACTGCTCATTGTATTCGGAATAAACCTGTGTCTCTATATCAGCTTTTGCCAATTTATCAATGGCTTGCTGGATGGCTCGCTGAGCGGTATTGGTGTTATCTACTCTGACATACACGCCATTACCAGCCTTCGCTAACTCCTGGCACATCTGTTCGTTGAGCTTGGTAACCACAATATTGCCATCCTTATCCCTACGGAAATCCCTTGAATCTTCCATGGGGATAGGTGAGCCTTCAGGAGAGCCTATACCTAATACATTGATTTGGATATCCTTGTCCGTCAGTGTCTTGATGGCTTGTTCAACACCTCCCTCGTGATTCTCACCGTCAGTGATGAGGATGATGGTACGCCCCACCCCGTCCTGTGGCGTAAAACTACGGTTTGCCAAACTTAGGGCTGCACCTAAATCAGTGCCTTGCTTGGTGATTAAGGCAGGTGAAATGGACTCCAGGAACATTTTGGCAGAGATATAGTCGCTCGTGATGGGCAGCTGTGTGAATGCATCGCCAGCAAAGACGATGAGTCCCACCTTGTCCTGCTCCATCTTATCTACCAACTGAGATATCAGTCGTTTAGCCTTCTCCAAACGGCTGGGCTGAATGTCTTGTGCCAACATGGAATTGGAAATGTCGAGGGCAATGATTACCTCCACGCCCTGGCGTTTCACCGTTTCCAGCTTAGAACCAAACTGCGGACGTGCCAGCAGTACGGCAAACAAGGCGATGCACACTAGAACGAGTGCGAACTTGATGTCAGGCCGCCTTTTCGACACGTCAGGCATCAGCGATGCCATCAGTTCGGGATCGCCAAACTCACGAATGGCCTTGCGGCGCCTGTAGTTGGAATATAGGTAAAAAGCCACCAATACCGGCAGCAACAGCAGCAGGTACAAGTAAGCTGGTTCTTCAAATCTGAACATATATCACTATCTCCATTTTACGTTTCACATCCTATTCCCCTTTTTCAAGGAATTTTCTTCAATATGGTGTTACGCAGCAACACCTCCAACAACACACAAAGAAGAGCAGCCAAAGCAAACCATTCGTATCGCTCATCGCGCTTACTGAACTGACGCACATTGAGTTTGGTCTTCTCCAGCTTGTCAATCTCCTGATAAACCTCCTCCAACTTCGAGTTGCTTGTGGCACGGAAATAATTGCCTTGCGTGGTGCTGGCAATCTCGCCAAGTGTTTTCTCGTCAATCTCCACAGGCAGATTTACATACTGCACAGTGCCAGCCACCTGGTAAGGATAAGGGGCCATGCCGTTGGTACCCACACCGATGGTATAAACCCTGATTCCAAAGCTTTTAGCTATTTCAGCAGCTGTCAGCGGAGAAATCTCACCACGGTTGTTGGTACCATCTGTCAGCATGATCACCACCTTCGACTTTGCCTTACTGTCTTTCAATCGACTTACGGCATTGGCGATGCCCATACCCACGGCCGTACCATCTTCTATCAGTCCGCAATTCACGTCCTTGATGAGGTTCAGCAATACTGTATGATCCACAGTCAACGGACATTGTGTAAAGCTCTCGCCAGCAAACAGGGTAATGCCGATATTGTCGTTGGGGCGACCATTTATAAACTCGGAAGCCACCTGCTTGGCAGCCTCCAAACGATTGGGTTTCAAGTCCTCAGCCAACATACTGGTAGATACGTCAATGGCCAGCATGATGTCGATGCCTTCCACCTCGCTGTTCTGCCAACTGTTGGTGGTTTGTGGCCTTGCCAGGACCATGATAACCAAGGCTAAAGCCAACATCCTGAGGATAAAAGGCACATGAATGAGGTAGTTCTTATAACTCTTGGGCGCATGGGCATAGACAGCCGTGTCGGACACCTGCAAAGATGCATTCGACTTCTTTCTGCTGAGCACATAACCAACAATCAAGGGTATTAGCAGCAGCAACAGAAACAAATATCCACTATCAGCAAAAACCATATCCTATCCTCATGCTAAGTTGTTATACAATTCCATACCAATATATACCAAAGCTCCCACCAAGAAGATGGAGATGAGCAAGATACCCACACCCAACATCACCTTGATGCGCAGCGGACGCTTCTCGATAATGGTAATTTCGGTAGGTTCCGGCTTGGCGTTGGGATCTTCCTCTTCCTTCGTCTCATTGATGAAGTTCACGGCATTCAGCAAGTTAGCATCGTTTTCATTCATCATGGGAATGAACTTGGCAAACTTCACCAAATCAGCTGTTTTCAGCAAGCCTCGCAATTCGCGCAAGGCCTCTGCATCGTGCAGACTCTTCAAGCGATCAATAATCTCATCGGTAGTCATTTCCAGTGCCCTGAAGCCAAACCTCTTTTCTATATACGCGCGTAAGGTGTCAGTAAGCTGGGTGTAATACTCTTTCGAGAGTCCATGCTGCCACACCTTCTCACTCTTGATACGCTCAATCTCCTGCATGGCCTGCTGATGGGGAGGCAACTGAGGCTCCACCTTCACCTTGCGGATAATTGGCTGGTTGTCGCGAATGCGCTTAATGAGGTAAAGCAACAGCAGCAAAGCAGGTATCCACAGGATGCCACATGCCATGACACCATACCAGTCGGCCCACATGAAAGCGGGCTTCATCACATCTTTCGTACCAAAGAACTGATCAGGATGCAAGGTGTCAACGGGCATAGAGAAAACCTTCAGTGCCAATGGATTGGATTTATACACCTCATCTTCTACTTGAACTTCCATAGGAGGAAGATAATACAAGGCAGAATCGAAAGATGTGATGGTATAAACCTCCTTAATGAGCATTCGCTTGTTGTTGTTGAGATACTGGGTATCAGGCTTGGCCACCTCCAGCACCTCCACACCTCTGACAAGCGTATCGGGGTAAGCTGGCAGAATCAATCGTTTGTCGGCATCGAGCGACACCTGCAAGCTGATGTGAGCCTGTTCGCCTATCAGCAACTCCAGCGAGTCGATAGATGCCTCTACCGATACTTGCGCCAGCGATGGCAGTAGGAAGGTTGTTATGTATGTCAATAAAACTAATAGTCTTTTCATCGTTCTTACACTTAATTCCGTTGTGCAAACAAGCTCATCAGCGATTTCACATAGTCTTGATCTGTGCGGATTGACACGCTATCGACGTTACTCTTCTGGAACACATCGGCTAAGGCCGTTTTCTGTGCTATCCACCAGTCATGGTGGGCTTTACGCACTGCTTTCGATGAGGTATCAATCCACTGCTCCACCCCTGTTTCCGCATCTTTCACACGCATCAAACCTACAGCAGGCAACTCTTCCAAACGTCTGTCATACACCTGCACAGCCACCACATCATGCTTTTGGTTGGCAATGGTCATCGCGTTCTTGAAGTCCTTGCGGTCGATGAAGTCTGACAGGATGAAGGCTGTGCAACGGCGTTTCATCACATTGGTGAGGTATTGCAAGCCCATGCCAATGTCAGTTAAACGACTATCTGGATGGAAGTCAATAAGTTCTCTAATGATGTAGAGGATGTGTTTCCTGCCCTTCTTGGGAGGTATGAACTTCTCAATCTTATCCGAGAAGAAGATGACTCCAATCTTATCGTTGTTCTGCATGGCCGAGAAAGCCAATGTGGCGGCAATCTCAGTCACCATGTCTTTCTTCATCTGCTTGACTGTGCCAAAATCCAGACTTCCGGAAACATCCACCAGCAGCATCACTGTCAGTTCGCGCTCTTCCTCAAACACTTTCACGTAGGGCTTGTGGAAGCGGGCTGTCACATTCCAGTCGATGTCGCGGATGTCATCGCCATACTGATACTCTCTAACCTCAGAGAAAGCCATACCTCTACCCTTGAAGGCTGAATGATATTCGCCTGCAAAGATATTATTCGACAACCCTCTGGTCTTGATCTCAATACGTCTGACGCGCTTGATTAATTCTGTTGTTTCCATGAGCTGAAAAGCTTGTTATCAAGGCACTTTCACTTCGTCCAAAATCATGCTCACAATCTCATCGGCTGTGAGGTTGCTTGCCTCTGCCTCGTAGGAAAGGCCAATTCTATGACGCATAACATCATGAGCCACAGCACGTACGTCTTCTGGAATGAGGTAGCCACGATGCTTGATGAAAGCAAAACTGCGAGCTGCCAAAGCTAAGTTGATGGATGCTCGTGGAGAACCGCCAAAGCTCAGCATGCCTTTCAGCTTGTCGAGACCATACTGCTCAGGATAGCGTGAAGCGAAAACGATGTCGAGAATATACTGTTCAATCTTCTCGTCGATATAGACTTCACGAACCAGTTTGCGGGCTTCGATGATTTCCTCTGCTGACAAAACAGGCAGGACCTTCACCTTGTCGCCATTGATATTCTGACGAATGATGAGCTTCTCTTCATCCAACTTAGGATAGTCGATAACCACCTTCAGCATAAAACGATCCACCTGTGCTTCAGGCAATTGGTAGGTTCCTTCCTGTTCGATGGGATTCTGTGTAGCCAGCACCAAGAAAGGTTCTGGCAATTTGAACGTCTCGCTGCCAATGGTAACCTGACGCTCTTGCATAGCTTCCAGCAAAGCACTCTGCACCTTGGCTGGGGCACGGTTTATTTCATCAGCCAAAACGAAGTTGGCGAACACAGGACCTTGTTTAACTTGAAACACCTCATCCTTCTGGCTATAGACCATGGTGCCGATCACATCGGCTGGCAACAAGTCGGGCGTAAACTGAATGCGACTGAATTTTGCGTCAATCAGCGATGCCAAAGTCTTGATGGCCAATGTTTTTGCCAAGCCAGGAACACCTTCAAGGAGTACATGGCCATCTGACAACAAGCCAATTAATAACGACTCAACCAAGTGTTTCTGCCCTACTATTGTCTGGTTCATACCAGTAGTAAGATGTGTGATAAATGCGCTTTTGCTTTCAATCCGCTCGTTCAATTCGCGGATATTAATTGAATCTGCCATAGTTTTTTATCTATTATGTTGTTTGTTTTTATTTCTTTACTAGTTTTGGTATTTTGATAACTGTACCCACAGGCACGTTATCTGGATCTTTAATCACACCCTTGTTATAGCTGACGATGTAATTGTAAAGTCTTCTCGTACCATAGTATTTAAGGGCAATGGCATTCAGCGTCTCACCTTTTTGTAAAGTGTGGGTAGCCAAATCACCATCAGTCTTATACGGAATGCCCTCTTGCAACTTCTCGAAACCTTCATTGGTAGTTGCAGGAGCTGCTGCAGGTGTTTGAGCTATTTGTGGGGTTGCTTCTGGTGTAGCAGGGGTGGATGATGGCTGATTGTTGTTAACCTGCTCACCCACCTGTGCCCCTTGTGAAACACTTTCCTCTACAGGAGTCTCTGTAACAGGCGTTTCTGTTGGTTGAACAGGTTTAATGATTTGCTCTCTGTTCACAGGCAGGGTTTCATCTTTCCTTGCTAAATCAGGATAATACAGATAAGCCACAGCACCTAAACACATAATGATGATGAGCACGGCTATGAACATCAAGTAAGGAGTAGATGACCCTTCTGCTTTCTTTGAGATTTCTCTTCGCTTTTCTTCAGAGATACGCAAAGCTTTCACCTCTTCCTGATGACTTACAGGTTGGTCTCTTTTCTTGATTTCATCATCGTCGAATATCGGCAATATCTTGATGGGTTGCTCTTCTGCAACAGGTTCTTCTTCAACTGATGGCTCCTCCTTAACTGTAGGTTCTTCTTCAACCACTGGCTTATCCTCAACCACGGGTTCATCCTCAGTTACAGGCACTTCAACTGGAACAGGCTCCTCTTCTGGAACAGCTTCTTCTTCATAAACGGCAGGTGCTGGTTCTTCCTCAACTACTGGCTCTTCCTCAACCACAGGCTCTTCTTCTGCTATAGGTTCTTCCTCAGCTACAGGCTCTTCTTCTGTTATAGCTTCCTCCTCTGTCACAGGCTCTTCTTCAGCAACAGTCTTCTCTTGAGCAACAGGTTTATCTACAACAGACACATCAGCCACAGGCTCATCTACCAACAAATCGTCGGCATCTGCATCTCCCTCCACTTCAGGTGCATCAATCTCTACACCTTCAGCCAATACCACAGTTTCGAAAGCTGAGAAAGGCTTGTTTACAACCTCTTTCAGCGAGCTGTCAGGCGTAAAAGTGATTTTCGAATGGCCTTGA
>CACZRQ010000124.1 GCA_902783615.1 uncultured Bacteroidales bacterium
CAGTACGAAAATATTGTTTTTCTTTACATGTACTGTTTTTATGTTTAAAAACTTTCATGGCTTCAGCATGTTTGAACAGTATCAAGCATGGAAGCGAGAGCGTAGAGAGCGCAAGAGTTTCAAGTATCGCCTCTCTGTCACTACCATCAAGCTGATAATCATTATCAGCTGTTCTCTGTTAATGCTGTTTATACCAGCAAGCACTTTGGGCATTCCAAATCTTACATTGGTTGAGCAGCGAGTAATTGCCATCTTTGTGTTTGCCACGCTGATGTGGCTGTTGGAACCTGTGCCTGCATGGACCACCTCGATGGGTATTGTGGTGCTATTGCTACTCACGTGCAGCGACAGTTCGCTATGGTTTATGCGAAACGACCTGCCTAACCAGTCGCTGGGCGAGTTCATCCATTACAAGTCGATTCTCAACAGCTTCTCCGACCCCATCATCATGCTGTTTATCGGTGGTTTCATCATGGCCATCGCTACTTCGAAAAGTGGACTTGACGCTACATTAGCAAAGGTGATGCTCAAACCATTCGGCACTCAGAGCCGCTTTGTGCTGTTGGGATTCATCCTGCTGACTGCCTGGTTCTCTATGTTTATCAGCAACACCGCCACAGCTGCTATGATGCTCACCTTCCTCACCCCTGTGATGAAGTCGTTGCCAGCTGATGGAAAAGGCAAGATTGCTTTGGCAATGGCCATTCCCATCGCAGCCAACTTAGGCGGTATCGGCACACCTATCGGTACGCCTCCCAATGCCATCGCCCTGCGTTATCTGAATAATCCCGACGGACTGAACCTCAACATTGGTTTCGGAGAATGGATGATGGTGATGTTCCCCTTTGTCATTGTGATATTGCTCATTGCGTGGGTATTGTTGCTGAACATATTCCCTTTCAAACAGAAGAAGATTGTGCTGAACATTGAGCACGAACACAAGCAGAGTTGGCGCGACTGGGTGGTGTATATCACCTTCTGCGTGACAGTGCTCATGTGGGTGCTCGACAAATATACGGGTGTGAATGCCAACGCGGTGGCTATGATACCAGTAGCAGTATTTGCCCTCACAGGCATCATTGGCAAGCGCGATTTGGAGGAGCTCAACTGGAGTGTGCTGTGGATGGTGGCAGGCGGTTTTGCCTTAGGTGTGGCATTGGAAGAGTCTGGACTGGCCATGCACTTGATAGAATCCATCCCATTCCACACTTGGCCTGCTTTAGCCATCATCATTGGCTCTGGCCTGCTGTGCTACATACTTTCCAATTTCATCAGCAACACAGCAACAGCCACGTTGCTGGTTCCTATTCTGGCAATTGTAGGTACCAGCATGGGCGACCAGCTAAATCATCTGGGCGGCATCTCTACCCTGCTGATTGGTATCGCCCTCAGTTCGTCGATGGCCATGCTGCTGCCCATCAGTACGCCTCCTAATGCGATGGCCCACTCCACTGGCTTTATCAGCCAGAAGGACATGATGAAAGCTGGATTGATCATGGGCGTTATCGGCTTGGTACTTGGTTACCTGATGCTGATTGTATTGGGAAGTAACGGACTATTGTAAATAACATCTTTTCAACGATCTTTACTTATGTTCATGTGTGGTGGCTCTCTATCTGCGACAGATAGGAGCCACCATTTTTTGAAAAATGAATGAAAAGAGATACATTTGTAAACTTTTTACCGATAATTGACTATGAAAAATAGATTGACAAACTGGATTCTGCAGGTTCATCGTTTGATGGGCTGGGTGCTGTGCGTGTTTTTCCTCATGTGGTTCCTGTCGGGCATCGTGATGCTCTACCACCGCTTTCCCCGTGTGTACTGTTAGGTGGTGCAGGCCTGTCGTTTACCGGCATTGTCTTAGGCATTAACAGATTCAGAAGAATGATTAAAAGGAAATAAACCGCCCATGTGAGTGATCAAATTCCAAAATCATCATTTATGTGGATTGCAGTTTAGAATTGTTTTCTGTATCTTTGCAGACAAAACAACAAAAAGAAGATACATGAGGAAAATTTGCTTTATATTATGCCTGACATTTGCATTTGTGATTCAGACATTTGCACAGCAGCAGGATGACATGCGGAAAACGGTGGATTATTTGGCTTCGCAGCAATTGGGAGGCAGATATCCCGGCTCTACAGGCGACACCCTTGCATCGGAGTTTATCACCGCCAAACTGCGGGGTCTGAAACTGAAACCCATCGTGAAAGGGAAGAAGAGAAAGGCTTACTATCAGAACTTCTCGTATGGAAAAACCGAGCAACGAACCACCCATAACATCATGGCCGTGCTGAAAGGAAATGACAAGCAGCTGAGGAATGAATACATTGTGGTGGGCTCGCATTACGACCATCTGGGCATGGGTGGTAAGGACTCAGGCTCACGCCGCCCCGACACCTTAGCCGTGCATCCTGGTGCCGATGATAATGCCAGCGGCGATGCTGTGATTCTTGAACTGGCAAAGCATTTCAAGAAAACGGGTTCACCACGAACCATCATCTTCGCTTTCTTCGGAGCAGAGGAGCAAGGTCTGATTGGCTCCAAGCAATTTGTGGATTGGATGAAACAGGACGACAAACGGCGTAAGAACTTGCCTGATGACATAAAAGGTATTGTGGCTATGGTGAATCTGGATATGGTGGGACGCATGCGCGACAACTCGTTAAGTGTATCAGGCACAGGCACAAGCTCAGCATTCAAGGAAATGGCCGAACAAGTGGCCAAGCAAACCAACTTGAACATCAGCTGCACGCCAGACGGTTACGGTCCCAGCGACCAAGCATCGTTCGTGGCTGCCGACATCCCTGTGCTCTACCTCACCACAGGTGGACACATGGAGTATCACACCCCAGCCGATTTGCCTGCTACCATCAACTTCGACGGCATGCAGCAGACGCTGGATTACACCAAAGAGCTGGTGACCCGATTGGCAAGTCTGCCCCAGGCTCCCGATTTCATCAATGTGCCCAGCAGCACCAACATGAGTCACGCTTCGTTTAAGGTGACCCTGGGCTTGATGCCCGATGTGACAGGGGCAAGCACCACACCTGGACTTCGTGCCGACATTGTGGTGGCTGGTAAGCCTGCCCATGAGGCTGGTATGAAGAGCGGCGACATCATTCAGGAAATCGATGGAAAGCCCGTGAAGGACATCAACGAATACATGGAGCGCTTGTCGGAACTGAAGGCCGGCACCACCATTCCGGTGAAAGTGCTGCGAGGCGATGAGACAATTATTTTACAAGTTCACTTAAAACCTGCGAAACAATGAGGAAATGGATGTGTTGGCTGTTAGCCGTTGTCATAACATTGGTATTGAGCGTTTATCAACGCATGACGGGTCCCACGAATCCCAAACGAGTGACCGTTGAACTGAATGGGGAAAGTTACAGGATGAAGCTGCCCAGAAGTGGGGTTCAGCAAGACGAGACGGTGGTGCTGAAAGGCATTCCAGCAAACGTTCATGCGCAGTTGCATTACCGCCGCTATCCAACTTCAGATGCCTATACCACAGTGGATTTCAAGTGGGAAGACAGCCAGTGGCAGGCAGCCTTGCCCGTTCAGCCTGTTGCAGGAAAATTGCAGTATTACATCACTGTGGACGGTACGGATTATCCTGTTGATGAGCCATTGGTGATTCGTTTCCGCAACGATGTGCCTGCCAGCATTCTCATTCCCCACATCCTGTTCATGTTTGCCGCCATGCTGTTTGCCGTTTATACACTCCTACTGATCATTACCCGCAAGGAATATGCCAAGTGGCTGAAGATTACGGTGGCCACATTGTTTGTCGGTGGTTTCATCTTAGGTCCGCTGGTGCAGCATGTAGCATTCGGACCTTGGTGGACAGGTTTCCCCTTTGGAACCGATTTGACCGACAACAAGACGCTCATATCTTTCCTGTTCTTCGTAGTTGCCTGGGCCACGTTGAAATGGAAGTACAACAAATGGGTAGTTGCCTTTGCAGTACTGCTGATGGTATTGATTTTCAGCATTCCTCACAGCACCAATGGTTCGGAATACGACTACGCTACCCAGCAGATTGGCACTGAGCAACGTAGCTAATAAACCTATTTGATTCTGATGCAATATCCACTATTGAATGAGTCACCAGGCAGGAGGTGATTCATCAGGGGCTTATCCTTGAACTCACCATCAAAGCCAACGGGGTCACCCACACCACACCACGGCTCGATGCACACAAAAGGTGCCTGCTTGCCATAAGGACTCCAGAAGGCGCAGACGGGCGTTAGGTAGAACACGGTCACAGCGGGGGTCCCATCAACATCTAATAGGATGGCACACTCGGTCTGAAAATTGTGTATCTTCACGGAATCATTGCGGAAGAACTCGTTATTGATGGTCATCACACCACCTTCTGCCTCCAACGGCACCTCAGTCATCTCAACACTGCCGTCAGGATGAGTCTTCAAGGTGGTCATCTGCTCCTCGTTGTCCAATAGTATTTTGCCTTCCAGCTTACCACCTGGCACATTGAACGCAGGATGTCCGCCAATCTGGAAATGCATCTCTTCTTTACCAAGATTAAGCACACGCCATGTAACATATATCTTGTTTCCTTTTAAAGAATACATAATGCTGAGTCTAAAGAAGAAGGGATATACCTTCAGCGTTTCCTCTGTATGTTGGATTGCCAGAAGAACAGAATGATCCTCAGATGATTGAGATTCCACTTTGAACTCAACATCACGCGCAAACCCATGACGGGGCAGGTGATATTCCTTACCATCCACCCTGTAGGTATCGTTGTTCACTGTACACACGATGGGAAACAGGATGGGCGAATGGCGAGGCCACTCAGGACCAGCCTGCCACAGATATTCCCTACCCTCGTTGTCCTTAATACTCTGGAGCTCGGCTCCCTTCTCGGCAATAAGCACCGTTAATTGTTCGTTCTTCAGTTCTATCATAATTCACTCGTTTTTTTGCAAAGATAAAGAAAAACTGCGAATAACAAAACCATTTTCAGATTAATTTTCTATATTTGCAACAGATTATTATTACACGATTATGAATACCGAGAAAATGAACATATTCGGGCTGCTGAAAAATCTGTGGCCCTTCGTGAAGCCCTACAGGCTGCTGATTTTCGCCACCATCTCGCTGACTTTCATTGGGTCGTTGATGGCGCAGGTGAACGCGGTGGTGTTGGACAAGACGGTGGATGCCATCAATGCCTTGATACAGGATGCCGGCTTTGAATGGAGCAAAGCTGCAGAGATTCTAGTGATTATCAGTGCGGTATTGTTGGGCAAGGAGGTGCTGTCGGCTTTCATCACCTTCTTCCAACGCTACTTCGGCCAAAAGCTGCGCATCTATGTGAGCCGCGACCTCTCGCTGCAGGTAATCGACAAGATTCTGACTTTCCGCATGTCGTTCTTCTCGGCTGAGGACAACGACACAGGCAAGCTGCAATCACGCATCGACCGAGGAGTGATGAGCCTCAGCAACACAGTGAACAATTTCTTCATCGACATCCTGCCGCTGTTCACCAGTGCGGTACTGGCACTCGGATTGATGTTTGCCGCCAACTTCTACGTGGGATTGGTGGCTCTCTGCATCGTGCCTGTGTATTTCTTCATCACCTATCGCCAGGCTAAACGCATGAAGGGTGGACGAAGAAGCATCTTCAGCAGTCACCAGGCAGTGAGTCAGGGAATCCTGAACATCATCGAAAGCATCAGTGTGATCAAGTCGTTCAACCGCGAGGAGATTGAGGCCAACAAGCAAAAGGATGTTCAGCAGGCAATGACCGACCAACAGATGAGTACTCGCCGCTGGAGCTACCTCTACGACGGTTTGAAGAGTTTCTTCGAGCAGATTGGTACAGTGCTGATTATCATCCTCACCGCTTACTTGGTGCTGATTGATTATCCAGGCATGACCATCGGTAAGATTATGTATCATGTGATGCTGTTCAGCAACGTCAGTGCCCCCATCCGACAGCTGCACCGCATCTACGATGACATGAACGATGCTTTGATATATGCTGAAGGATTCTTCGGCATCCTGCATGCTCACAATGAGGTGGAGGATACGGGCAAGTATCATCCCGACTTCGTGCAGGGCGACTTCGAGATGAGTCATGTTGATTTCACCTACGGCAACGGCACAAAGGCTTTGTTCGACGTAAGTCTGAAGATTCCACACGGCAAGATAACAGCACTGGTGGGACTGAGCGGCGCAGGCAAGACCACCATTGTGAACCTATTGGATAAATTCTATCATCCCGACTGCGGCAGCATCAAGCTGGATGGTGTGGAGCTGAGCGAATGGGACACCCATTGGTTGCGTGAGCATGTGGGGTTGGTGCTGCAGAAGAACCACATCTTCAACGGCTCTATCGAGGAGAACATCAAGTATGGCAACCCCAATGCTACCCACGAAGAGGTGGTGAAGGCTGCCAAGCAGGCTTATATCTACGACCAGATCATGCAGTTGCCCAATCAGTTTGAGTCGCAGGCCCTGCAGTTGAGTGGTGGACAGCAGCAGCGCATCGCCATTGCCCGCATGTTCATCAAGAATCCACCCATTATCTTCTTAGACGAGCCTACTGCCAGTCTGGATGCTGTGGCAACCGAGCAGATCAAGGCCAGCATCGATGCCATCAAGGCAGGGCGTACGGTGATCATCATCAGCCACAACATAGGCCAGATTATCGATGCCGACCAGATTTATGTGTTGCAGAAAGGCCATGTGGAACAGAGCGGTTCACCAGATGAGGTGTATCACATGGGAGGGCTCTACAAAGAGATATTCGATGCCAGTGCCCGCAGCATGAACGTGGATAAGATTGCCAGCACGATGGGATAAAATGTTTCGTCTTTAGGTGTTTTTTTTCGTTTTCACTGGTTTTTGCTTTCAACTTTAATAGATATTGCTTAATTTTACACCGGAAAAACAATAAAAACAAAATAGTATGTTACGTAAAATTAGACTGACTCTGGCCATCATCTTCTATGTGTGCATTACCCTGATGTTTCTGGATTTCACAGGTGTGACCCACACTTATTTCTCTTGGATGGCAAAACTCCAGTTCCTGCCTGCCGTATTGGCATTAAACGCTGGAATCATTGTTTTATTACTTGCCCTAACGCTGATTTTCGGGCGCATCTACTGTTCGGTTATCTGCCCGATGGGTGTATTCCAGGACATCATCGCCTGGTTTGGCAAAAAGGCTCGCCCTAAGAAAGAGCGCAAAATGCCTTATACTTTCTCAAAGGCTAAGAGCGCTTTGAGGTATTCTGTATTGGGTGTGTTCATCGTGGCACTCATTGCTGGTGTGGGATCGTTTGTTGCATTGCTGGCTCCTTACAGCTCTTACGGACGCATTGCCAGCAACCTCTTCCAGCCTATCTATCGCTGGGGCAACAACATCCTGGCATCGATTGCCGAAAAGTATGAGAGCTATGCCATCTATGATGTCGATGTATGGGTAAAGTCAATGCCTACCCTCATCATCGCAGTGGTGACGCTGGTGATTATCTTTATCTTAGCTTGGAGAAACGGCAGAACCTACTGCAACACCATCTGTCCTGTAGGCACAGTATTGGGCTTCGTTTCCCGCTTCTCTTTCTTCCACATCACATTCGATGCAGAGAAGTGTAAGAACTGCAGCATGTGCTCTCGCAATTGCAAGGCTTCTTGTATCGACTATAAGACTCATACCGTAGATTACAGCCGTTGTGTTACTTGCGGCAATTGCATCGAGAAGTGTAAGTTTGGTGCACTGAGCTATAAGTTTGGTACACCTTCTATGGCTACGGCTTTCCCAAAGCCTGTTTCATACTCCCCCGCCGCAAGCGGCACCCCCTCTAACTTAGCGGGGGAATCCAAAGAGGTGAAAGATCCAGGCCTGCGTACTTTCCTGACCACCATTGCTGTAGGTGCCGCTGCTGCAGCAAAGGCACAGATTATTCCAGAGGCAACCGACAAGAAGGTGGATGGTGGTTTGGCCGACATCGAGGACAAGGTGGCTCCCAATCGAGCTACAAAGATTGTGCCTCCAGGTGCAGTGAGCTTGAAGAATATGGCAAGCCATTGTACGGGTTGCCAGCTCTGCGTATCAGCTTGTCCGAACGGCGTATTGCGTCCAAGTACCGACCTGATGACACTGATGCAGCCAGAGGCAAGTTACGAACGCGGCTATTGCCGTCCTGAGTGCGTACGCTGCTCAGAGGTTTGTCCTGCCGGAGCCATCAAGCTGATTGATGTGGCAGAGAAGTCATCTATCCAGGTGGGTCATGCCGTATGGACTGCCGAGCTTTGTATTCCATTGAAAGATGGTCAGGAGTGCGGCAACTGCGCAAGGCACTGTCCTACTGGTGCCATCCAAATGGTTCCCCATGACCCAAGTGACCCCAAGTCTCCGAAGATTCCTGTAGTGAATGAGGAGCTTTGTATTGGTTGCGGTGCTTGTGAGAACTTGTGTCCAAGCCGTCCTATCAGTGCCATCCATGTGGAAGGTCACGAAGTACACAGAACAATTTAACGATTGACCGTTGACGATTGACGATTAACAATTAATAATTAAAATAATGGTCAATTGTCAATAGTCAATAAAAAAAAGATTAAGTATGAATAACAATATAAACCGTCGTGGGTTCTTGAAGGTGATAGGCGCAGGCGCTGCAGTGGCTGCCGGTGCCGCATTGGAGAGTTGTGGTCCTCTGAAAAAGGATGCCCAATACGATGTGGCAGGACACCACACTACCGAAGTACCTGTGGGCACGATGACCTATCGCACCAACCCAACAACAGGCGACAAGGTGTCACTCTTGGGCTATGGCTGTATGCGCTGGCCTACCTTACCACGCCCAGATGCCAATGGCAACGTAATTGACCAAGAGCGTGTGAACGAACTGATTGACTATGCCTTAGAGCATGGAGTGAATTATTTCGACACAGCTCCTGTATATGTGCAGGGACAGTCGGAACGAGCCACAGGAATTGCCCTGAAGCGTCATCCTCGCAACAGCTATTTCATCGCTACCAAAAACTCTAACCAGCGTTATGCAGGTCAGGGCTTGTCACCACAAGAGATGTACAATCGCTCAAAGGCAATGTATGAAAACTCATTCAAGGAGTTGCAGACCGACTACATCGATTACTACCTGCTACATTCTATCGGAGGTGGAAGCGGTATTCCTTTACTCAATGAGCGCTATTTCGACAATGGTTTCATCGATTTCCTTGTGAAAGAGCGTGAAGCCGGCAGAATCCGCAACTTAGGTTGGTCATTCCACGGAGAGGTGGCTGTATTCGACCTCATGCTGAAACTCCACGATGAGGGCAAGTACAAATGGGATTTCGTGCAGATTCAGATGAACTACCTCGACTGGACCCATGCCAAGGAAACCAATCCCCGCAACGTGAACGCAGAATATCTGTATAACGAGTTGGCTAAACGCAACATCCCAAGTGTTATCATGGAGCCACTTTTAGGTGGTCGCTTGTCGAATGTGCCTAATCACATCGTGGCTCGCCTGAAGCAACAGGAGCCAGAGAACAGTGTAGCATCGTGGGCTTTCCGCTTCTGCGGTACCTACCCGATGGTGTTGAGTATCTTGAGTGGTATGACTTACATGGAACACCTGCAGGACAACATCCGCAGTCTGGCTCCCGTCAAGCCTTTGTCTGAAGCCGACCTGGCTTATCTGGAAGATACCGCCAGTCTGATTGTGTCCTACCCCACCATCCCATGCAACAACTGCCAGTATTGCATGCCTTGTCCTTACGGTTTGGATATCCCAGGCATCTTGCTGCATTACAACAAGTGTGTGAACGAG
>CACZRQ010000125.1 GCA_902783615.1 uncultured Bacteroidales bacterium
AATTCCAGCAATTCCCCAGCCTTTGCCTTCAAGGTTCCTTCAAACGGCAGCATGGGCACTCCGATGGTGGTCTATACCACAGGCACCACCTCGCTCAAGTCGGGTGTAACAGGCAGTGGCACCAGCTTCTGGAGTGGCTATGGCTACAGCAGTTGCAGTGGTGGCTCTTCTGTCAGCCTTTCAACCTACAGCGGTGGCAATGGTGGAGGAGGCAATCCTGGTGGCAATCCTGGTGGTGGTCCTGGTGGCAGACCATAATAAAGTCTAATTTTTACCGAAGTTTCGGTAGTGATTAGCCCCGTTAGGGGCGATAGAAAACAGGCTGGGGGGAAGCGTAGCGGAACCCCTGTAAAACAAGCACAGCAATGATAGTCCCATTGGGTAGGGTGTTTAAAGCGGGATAAATTTGAAATCGTTTTTGAACACCCTTCATGTTGGGGCGACAGATTGTCATTTTGCTCTGTCGCCCTTAATGGGGCAAATTATTTTCGAAGCTTAAATGATCTTTATAATAGTCGAAAAGAACAATCCCCCGTTGCGTCTTTGATCACCTTGCCGTCTAGTATCAGCTGAACATGAACCCGCTGCTTCTGGTCGCGATAGACACGAAGATCGAAGTCGCCACCACAGATGTGGATGTGGTGCAGGGTCATTTCTGGCCATGCTTCGGGCAAGCGGGGAGAGACGGTGAAACTATGCAGACCTGTGGGACGAATGTCGAACAGGCCTTCAGTGATGATGCGGGCATAGAGGGCACTCTCAGCAGATAGATGCCGTTGGTTGCCTTCAGGCCACGCCTCAATGGCGTAGGGCACATGGTTGCCAAGCAGTCGCGTCTGGGAATAGTATTGCAGGAAGCCCAAGGTGCGCTCTGTGTCGCCAGCCATCAGGGCTCCGCGCAGGGCATAAAGCGTAGAGCGATCCCAGAATGTCTCGCTACCAGCTTGTGTCAGCATGCCGTCCTTAGTCCAGAGGCGAGGGGAATAAAGGGCGTCGATGGTGCCTTTGGCTCGGTCGAAGATACCCATCGTCAAGGGGATGCAAATCCAAGAGCGCAGCACATCGTTGCCATCATAGTAGCGGTAGGTGTCGAAGCCCTCCACCTCAGCATGGAAATAGCGGTCTATCGCCGTTCTCAGCTCTCGGGCTTGTTTCTCATAATTCTTGGATACGGCAGCTGGCTGCTTCAAGTCACGAGCCAAATAGGCTGCAGACAGCAGTGCATCATAATATAAGGAAGAGGTGCAAAGGTTGGCGTCACCAGACGGGAAGCGCCCCTCCAATTCGTCGCTGTCGGAGTTCACCACGCCTGCTTCATTCAAATGCCTACGGCAATATTCCAACGTCCACTGGATCAGAGGCCACAGCTGCAGGGCTTCCTCGCGGTCGCCACGAGCCAACGCATAGCGGGATGCTCCGTAGGCAATCATGGCTGCATCGCCACGATCGCCTGCTCCGTTCCAAAAATCAGTACCTTCAGCGATGATGCTGCTGGGAATCGGCTTCCAGTCGTCGTTCATCCACGAAGCAAACATCTTCCAGGCGTTCATCGCAGAAGCATTGGCGTAAGGGTAGCCAATGAAGGGGAAGAATGGGTTGGCATATTCAGCTTGGTCGTTTGCCCAGATGGCGGCATAATAGCTCTCTCCACCCGGTCCATGCAAAGGACCGTTCTTGGTTTCATAGATACTCTCGCAGGCTCGTATCTTGGAGAATGCAAACATGCGGTCGAGCACTGGATCGGGGGTCTGCAGCACCAGATTCTCCTGCCATCCTGCCACCAGCTTTTGCCTTGCGGCTATCTCTGCTGCCACATCGCATACCAATGGCTGCTCGCTTTCCCTGCGGGCACTGACAGTTGACGAGAAGGTGAGGCTTTCTTGCGGCTGAAGTTGGAAAGTGCCTGTGCCATAAAGTTTTGACTCTACTACGTAGGCGCCATCCACGCCTTTCTCGGCATCGCTCGTCATGCGGTGTTCCGTAGGCTCTATGCGAACGGTTATAGCCTTTTCGCCTAAGTTCGTCAATTCATATTGCTCAACCAAAGCAGGCAGGGTAGGCGAGGGGCTCAATGTGCGCTTCACACCGATGGTGCCCCAGTGGCTTCGCACTGTCATTAGGCCTTGCAACGAAATGGATTCCACTTGCTCTTGCCGATTCACGAGGCGGTTCTTCCCGATGAGTACGCTCTCCAACGGATCCCAATTGACGTAGCGGATGAAGCTGGCATGTGTATCGTTGGGAATCGTCCTCAGCATGGGGAACACCAGATGCCGTTCACAGGTGAATCGTCCTTCAGCATTGATGCCATAGTGCAGCACAACAGCCATTTGCTGTCCCGCCATCTCAATGTGGTCTTTGTGTATCCTTCCATCGTTAATCCATGTGATACCTCCCTCGGCATTCAGTGCCCAGAACGGCTGATTTGTGTCATCAGCATGGGCGGTGAGGCAAGTCAAGGTGCTCAGTAGCAAGAAAGCGATCAAAAATCGTATGGTTTTCATAGTATTTGGTTTTAGTCTATCACTTCTATATAGAAGCTGAAAGGACGGAAGCCGTCATTGCAGCTGATCATGGCACTCATGGGGTTCTGCATCCAGCCGTCGTAGAAATTGCCTTCTCCACGAGCCAATGACTCCACGAAGGGTTTCATTGAATCCCAAGCTGAGGGGCACATCCCTTCGGGGCATTGCCCGTCAACAGACACCCACTGTTGTCCCACCTTCACATCGCAAGTATGCTCTATTGGGTTTTCGTATTTCGCCATCAAGTCTGCATAGACCGTTTGGCGAATCGCTGTAATTCTCACTTTGTTCATATCGTTACCTCAATTTTATGAAATGCTCATCCATACCAGCATGGTGTAGATGAGGTTGACAATGCCTGCCATCATCAGGCAGATGTTATAGGCTGCCCCTTTAGCCTTCAATACCTTATAATAAAGGAAGCAGGCAGGAATGATGACCGCCACTGCCCAGCTCATGCCGAAAGCCAGCCAAGCGAATAGCGGCATCAGTGCCACGATGATGCCCAAGAGGACGAGCGCTCCCTCTTTTCCGATTCTCACAGGAATAGTGCGCTTGCCCACCTGTCGGTCATCCTCCATGTCGCGTATGTTGTTGATGGCCAGCACACACATCGATATCAATCCGCAAACGGCTCCGGCATAAATAGCGGTTGGATGCTGCATATCCGAAGCCTGCCCAATTGCCTGATATTGCAGCCAAACGGTACCCCATGTGGCCATCACGCCATAATAGAGGAACACAAAGATGTCGGCAATGCCCAAGTAGGAGAGCGAGTAGGAGGTGGCTGTGTAGAGCCAGGCAAATAGGAGGGCGGTGATGCCAATCAGCCATATTGGCCAGCCGCCAATATAGCAGAGTATCACCCCCAAAACAACAGCGATGGCAAGCGTGATGTAGCAAGCCATCCGCATCTCATGCTCATTCACCGTTCCCTCAGCCAACGCGCGTTTGAATCCCACACGCCCTTGCTTGTCGGTGCCACGCTTGAAGTCGTAATAATCGTTGATCAGGTTGCTCAGAATCTGCAAGGCAAGGGCACATAATGCTGTCAACAATGCTGTAGCAGCTTCAATTTGTCCAATAGACATTTGGGCTACTAAGAGTCCCACTAATACAGGACAAAGCGAAGCAAACAGGGTTTGCGGGCGGATGATTCGTAGCCAAAGTAAGATGCTTTTCATGATACAGTTGCTGTATAAATGGTGGTGATGCCAAAGGTCAAAGGCTTAAACGATACTTGCTCAAAGCCAGCCTTAGCAATTCGTTCACACATTTGTTGACCCCAAACAAAGCCTTTTACACTGCGGTTCAGGTAAGTATAGGCGGTCTTATCCTTGCTCAGCAATCGCCCCACAGCAGGCAGAATATGGGTGAAATACAGGTCGTACACCCAGGCAATTAGTTTGTTCTTCGGGTAAGAGAACTCCAAAATCATCAGCTGTCCGTCAGGTTTCAGCACTCGCTGCATCTCTGCCAAACCCTTGTCGAGATCGGAGAAATTGCGCACACCGTATGCGCAGGTCACAGCATCGAAAGTCTTGTCAGCAAAGGGTATCTCCAAAGCACTCGCCTGCTGGAATGAAATACAGTCTTGCCATCCGCGCTTCTTCACCTTCTCTTCCCCGATGCGCATCATCTCAACCGAGAGGTCGATGCCTGTAATGCTGAAGCTAACCTGTCGTTTCTTGAACTGGCGTGCCAACTCGATGGCAAGGTCACCAGTGCCGATGGCCACATCCAAGCACTGGCAATCCTTGCGATTGTTATTCACAACAGCATTCACCGCCTTTCTGCGCCACCATCTGTCGATGTTCAGCGACAGCAGGTGATTCAAGAAATCATACTTTCCCGCAATGCGGTCGAACAACTTTCCTATATGCTGTTTCTCGTTCACTTTTTGAAGATCTGGATAGCCATTTCACCGATTGCCATTTCCTGCAGTTGAGGAACGATGCGGGTGAAGTGCTCTGCTGCCGAGTGGGTGTCCAAGGAAGGTTGGTCTTGCCAGGTCTCAAAGATCATCAGGTGAGTGGGGTCAGTCTGACTCTGATAGATGTCGTAGTCGATGTTGCCACCATCTTTACGAGAAGCCTCTACCAGTTCTTGCGCCAAGCCCAGTGCTTTCGTCACGTTTTCGCCAGCCACCTTCAGCATGCAGTTGATGCGAATCTGGTCGCCCTCGCTCTTGGCGGTGAAGCTCTGGATGGCCATTTCACCCACGGCTGCGTTGGCAATCTGAGGCACGAGGCGCGTAAAATGAGGTGCTGCAGAGTGCACATCCAATGATGGTTGGTCTTGCCAAGTCTCGAAGATCATCAGCTGCGTCTTGTCAGTCTGACTCTGATAGATGTCATACTCGATGTTGCCCTTGTCCTTCTGAGATGCAGCCACCAGTTCCTTGCTGACTTTCAGGATCTTGTCCAAGTCTTTTGCATCCACCTTATACATACAGTTGATGCGGATTTCGTTACCAGTGGCAACTGCTTCTGGAGCTGCCTCTTCCTCCTGCTGCTGGGCAGGTTTATTGGCGCACGATGCCATTCCGAATGCGGTCATCATCGCCATACCAAATAATGCTTTGTTCATAATACTATCGTTTTAGAGTTTTTTTTCTGCAAAGATACAAGAAATAAATGGCATTTGTCTAAAAAATGTCTTTTTTTAATTCTGTTCTATGACATAAAAAGCGGTATTATTTGTATCTTTGCAACCATAATATAAAGACCTTAAAGTTATGAAGAAGCATTTTTCACTTTTCAGTTTTATTTGTTCACTCTTTCTTCTCTGCTGTTCCCTGAACTCTTTCGCTTGGGAACGGGAAACCATTTGGCCCAAGGGCAAGATGCCCGATGCGCAACCTCATCAGATTGCGGCGATGACCGATGAAGCAGACGGTAAGGACTTCAAACCCGACAAGCACCGCGTGGCCTATTTGGAGTGGTTCGATGCTCCCGCCACCCCTGCGTTGGGATGTATGATTCTCATCTCGGGTGGCTCCTATCAGAACTGTTGCGATGTGGGGCTCATCAAGATGTGGCGTGAGACGTTTACGAAACTGGGATTCCAATGCGTGAACTTCGTGTATCGTACTCCGCGTCCCGAGGGCATCCCCATTTACCAGACGGCTTGGGAAGACGGACAACGGGCTGTGCGCATGGTGCGCAGCGAGGCTGAGAAGCGAGGTTTCGACCCTGAACGCATTGGCGCCATTTCTATGTCGGCTGGTTCGCATCTGGCCACCTTGCTGGCTACCAGTTCGCAGACGGCAGCCTACGCTCCAGTCGATAAATTAGACAGCATATCGTGCCATATCAATTGGGCAATTATCAATGCTCCGGCATACGTGACCACTGACGGTGAGGCTGGCATCCCCGCTTCCCGACAAGGATATGGTACCGATGTGCAGCTTTCGTCTATCTTCAAGTTTGACGAGAAGACCTGCCCCATCAGTTTGCATCATGGTGGGATGGATCCTTATACCCCCAATGGTTCTACACTCATTTATAGGGAGCTGCGCAAACGTCAGGTTCCGGCAGAGCTTCACTTGTATCCTGATAAAGGGCATGGTGCCTTTGGACTGGAACGCGGCATTGAGTTCATGCGACAGATGGGCTTCATGGGAGAGCTGCAGCCTGAAGAGGAGATCATGAAGCGGTTTGTGAGCGATGATGCGCGTAAGGAGAAAGTGACGGAGGATGTGTGGCCCGAGGGAATGATGCCCAGTGCTGATGAGCAGCAGTGCAAGCCCTACTTGGAATGGCACTTCCCCAAGGAGCTGAAGACAAAGGCCATACAGATTATCTATTCAGGCGGCGCATACATGGGCAACGATCCTGACGGCTTCGAGGTGACTCCCGCTCGACGTTATCTCAATGAACGGGGCATGACCGTTGTCACCATGAAATACCGTACGCCGCGTCCCACAGCTGAGAGCGGATTGGCTAAGCACACCTCAGCTTGGCAGGATTTGCAGCGTGCCATCCGTATCGTTCGCAGCAAGGCCGCATCATTTGGACTTGACCCTGCGCAGATAGGCATCATGGGCAGCAGTGCCGGCGGTCATCTTACGCTCATGGGTGTCACCTCGTCGCTCCATCAGTCTTATCTTCCTATTGATGACATTGACAAGCAGCCTTGCCATGTGCAGTGGGGCATAGGCATTTATCCTGCCTACGCCTTGACCGATGGTGTCGATGGCACCAATACCGCTGGGGGTAACGAGGACGATGCCCTGCTGGTGCCTGAGTTCAGTTTCGACCTCAAGACGGCTCCCATGCTCTTCATACATGGTGATGCTGATGGCTATGCATCGATGGGCTCAGTGAAGACATGGGAGAAAATGCGAAGCATGGGGATTCAGAGTGAGCTGCATACGCTTGCCACTCGCGTGCATTGCTTTCAAGCTACTGCTGCTCCTGGCACAGGCAGTTACACTTGGCTTGATCGCATTGATGAATTTTTGCGATACCTAAAAGCGCTGTAGTCTTATTTTATCTTCATGATATCAAACAAAGGCTTTCGTTCGGGACGCTTGGGTGATTGGTTGCCATAGCCAAGGGCAACTACCGTCATGATTGTTTCATCGTTAGGGATGTCCAAGGCCCTCTTCAGGCCATCGGCATCTCGCAATCCCATAATCAGGGTGTCGAATCCCATTTCTTTGGCTTTCAGCACCAGGAAAGCATTGCTGAGACCAGCATCGTAGGCACCCCATGTGTCACCCAGTTCATTGCTGGCTTTTCCATCGAAGAAGCCAGACAATCCACGTTTGTAGGTTGTTACAATGAGCACAGGAGCTGTTGAAGCCTTCTCCTGATTGGCCATCATGGATGGCAATACCTTATTGAGCATCTCATCACTCATCACCACATAGTAGCGAGTGGCCTGAATGTTAGCCCATGAGGGGGCTTCCTGCGTGGTTGCTATCAGTGTGCGGATTTGCTCTTCACTGATCTTCTTACTCTTGTCGTAGCTTCTCACGCTGCGACGGTTGGCAACGACTTCGTCGAATGATGTGCCACCGTTATGGCAACTTGTCAATGTGACTAACATCCAAGAGATCAGCATCATACTTAAAATCTTTTTCATACTCATTACTTTTTAGTTTTCGATTAATATTTATGGTTGTTTTCAGTCATAATACTCAATTTTCAGCTCCTCGCTGACGATGAAATCATCCTCGTAACGTTCGTCGGTAAGGTAGATGATCCAGAGACCTCGATAGGAGGAGGGCACTTTCAGCGTATCAATCAGGTGCCATCTGGGTTTGCCAAAATCGTAGGAAAAGCGGTCGAGGATAAGGCGGTTGGAAGCATAGTCGAAGCGATAGTAGCCTCCACCAATGCACTGGTCGCCAGGCAGCAGCAAGTCTCTGTGCTGGCTGACCATGCCTATACGGAAGTAGCCATCCGATGTTATTATGAATTTGGGTAGAAGCATGGAAACAAACTGTTAGTCGGTCACTACATCATTAAAATGCTGCTTGCCCCAAGCTATCAAAGCATTGAGGGCTGGCATCAAGTCCTTGCCTGTGTCGGTAAGGGAATACTCCACACGAGGTGGGACTTCTGGGTAGACTTGACGATGCACCAGATGACAACTCTCCAAGTTCTTCAGCGTTTGCGAGAGCATCTTCTGTGAACAGTCGGTCATCAACTTCCTAATCTCATTGAACCTTAATACTCCCGTCTCGCTGGAGTGAAGCATATAGAGTACCAACATCGACCACTTGTCGCCAAAACGACTTACCACATGCCTTATCGGGCAATTCAGATACTGTGCTTGTAAATCTGCCATTTTTTAAATGGATAATTGATAATGAATAACTAATTATTTTCCTGCAAAAGTAACCAATAGATACCAAATAACCAAATGTAATATGTTAATCTGTGTTAAAGCTTGTTTTCTGTAATGCCGATATCATCCCAATTCCTACCATTTGGTAACTTACCCACTAAACAGTGCCTTCTTGCAGGAATGTATTATGTGTCGTACCTTTGCAAAAACAAAAACGAAGAAATATGAAAAAATTAATTAGTTTATTGATGCTGCTTCTATTGGTCGCAGCAGGTGGCTTTGCCCAGAAGAAGATTATGTTTGATCTCAGCCATAGCCAATGTAGGGGAATTGAACCTGGACATGAGACTTATCCAAAGGTAGTACCTGCATATCAGGAGATGGCAAAGGAATTGGGAGCAGAATTAGTATTAAATGAAGAAGCTGAAATTACCAATCAGTTGTTAAAAAAGGTGGATGTTTTAGTGATGTTATCACCACTAAGTAACAAACTGCAGAAAGATTTAACTGAGGTTGAAAAGAAAGCACTGGTAAACTATGTAAAGAAAGGTGGCTCATTGCTTTTCTTTGTAGATGATAACCATCGTGTAGATTTAGCGCGTTATGGAGCCAACGATGTCACTAGCGCTTTTGGCATTGAGTTTGGAGAAGATGTCAAATTGCCAGGCAATGTAGGAGCCGTGTCTTTCAAAAATGAAATATTCAAAGACAAGTATGAGATTCCCTATAGTGGAGCTTGTGTGATGACCGGCGGCATTCCAGTGAGTGTATGTATGGAAGATGGATGGTTGCATGGCAGTTACGTTGAGCTGAAGAACGGCGGAAAATTCTATGCAGGAGGTGATACTATGGTGGGCTTACTTTTGGGGTATGATGACGGAGTCCGCAAAGTGATGAAAGGCATGGAAACCCGTTGGTGGGGTAAAGACAGTCGCGCCTATATGAAAGACCTCTTGGAATGGGCATTAAAGAAATAATAACGAATTAAAATATTAAAAGATTATGAAGACAATTGAGAAGATTTCAGAAGGTCAGAACTACACCGCAGTTAACGTGGGTGCTACTGACGAAGTGATTCAGTATGAGTTGCCATTGGGTCCTAACATGGTGATTTCTGGCAAAGTATTTGTTGGTCAGGCGTTGGGTCTGACAGGTGCTGATATGTCTTATCAGACATTGGTACCAGGTCAGGATGGCGGTTTCTATCACACTCACAAGACCCATGAGGAAGTTTACATCATCCTGAAAGGTAAGGGTGAGTATCAGGTGGATGGCCAGAACATCCCTATTCAGGAGGGTAGTGTAATTCGTGTGGCTCCAGCCGGCAAGCGTACCATCCGTAACAATGGCACAGAGAACCTTACCATGATTTGCATCCAATACAAGGCTGGCAGCTTTGCCGAGGGTGATTCTCCAATGGAAGATGGCGTGATTCTGCAGGAACCTTTGAAGTGGTAAGTCGCTATGCTGAACAAAGCATTATTGTTCCTGAGTGAACACAATGAGATTGCCCTTGCTACTTGCGAGGGCAATCTACCTAAACTGCGTATGTTCCAGATTATGAAGCAGGAAGGTACCGTACTTTATTTCGCTACCTCTGCCAAGAAAGCTGTGTGGCGAGAGCTGAAAGAAAACCCCAATGTGGAGCTGTTGGCCTACGCTGACAAAGTTTCTGTGCGTTGTGCTGGTATGGTGAGTTTCTATGTGGAGGACGATGTGAAACAATGGATCTACGACCATAATCCTGTACTGCAGCGCCTCTATTCCAGCTATGACCAGCTGGATTACTTCTGCCTGCCCATAGCTGATCTTGACTATTACGACCTCAGTCCTACGCCTCCCATTAACCAGCATTTTGACCTAATGTCGGGTGAAACGGCTAACGGCTTCGTGGGCGAGAGATTTAGCAAATAATCGTTTTTCCCCCTCAAAACAGCATAATGTTTTCGAGATGATTGAAAATTCCGTAATTATCATTATATTTGTGCCCAAAAACGATTTTGTTAATACCACTTATGATGAAGAAGATAATCAATCCCTGGCGTAACCATGAGGGATATAACTGTTTCGGATGCTGTCCTGACAATCCCATCGGACTTCACTTGGAGTTCTATGAGGATGGTGACTATATTGTGAGTACCTGGCATCCAGGGCATAACTATCAGGGTTGGGTAGATACCATGCATGGCGGCATACTGAGTACGCTGATTGATGAAGTGTGCGGATGGGTGGTCACCCGTAAGCTGCAGACCAGTGGCTATACCGTTCAGCTGAATGTGAGGTTCCGCAAGGCTGTTCCTACGACTGAGCCAGAACTGACTATACGGGCTAAAGTGACCAAACAAGTGCGGAATCTGGCGTATATCAATGCGGAGATAATCAACTCGAAGGGTGAACTCTGCAACGAGGGCGAGGCCATCTACTTCCTGATGAAGGAGGAAAAAGCC
>CACZRQ010000126.1 GCA_902783615.1 uncultured Bacteroidales bacterium
AAACCGCCACCTTTTGAATTTTGAATCAACACGATGCCGCACATCAGAATAGATGCGACCAACATCAAAATAATAATCAGTAAATACATCTTTTAATTATGATTTTGTTTTCTCATTAATAACTATTTTCTCTAAAAATCTAATTTGGTCTGCAAAGTAAATATTTTTTTTTGGATATTTCAAATATAACTTTCTAATTATTTCCAAAGCCTTACTATATCTATGCTGTTTGAGGTATATTTTAGCTAAAGTTTCCGTAAAATAACCATCATCAAGCTCTTCCGATTCATTTTCATCCTCAACATCATCATTTATATTATCTTCAGTAAGCACATATACTGAATTATTAGAGCCCAAGGCTTGCTCACTCTCCAAAGGCTGGTCGTCGGGCCTCTCCATGAGGAAAGAATTAATGAGTGTCAGCGTTCGGTCAACGCTGGGTTCTTCTTTCGTCAGTTCAACAACAGGCTTTGCATCTCTCGCAGGTTTCATGAGTGAAATCTCGCCCTCGATGAAATAGAACAACACACGTCGATCAGGTACATAGAGCACCGACTTGCGAAGCTCGTGACCAAAATTCTCGTCGTGCAACAGATAGAGATTCTTCAAATACAGCAAGCGGAGCGATTGGAATGCTGGATAGCGAGCCACCATTGTACGTAGTTCGTACAACGTAGCTGTATTCAACATCTCGGGATGCCTAATCCATTGTATGATATCGTTGCTCGTCATCTTACCAATTCGCTACTGTTGAGTTAAATATCTGTTCTGAAATATCTTTTACCATCACAGCAATCAGCTGATCCTGCACAGCCGTGAGGAGCTGAGTGGCATCGTATGTCTGGAAAGCTGTGAACGTTCGATTCTCGAAGTCCTCTTCATGGTTGGTGTTATTTGTGTACGACACCTTCACTGTAAGCGTCAGACGCACCTTTGATGAGTAACCGCTGGCATCAATTGCCTCATTGAACTGATTATAACCCGTAATCTCACCATCAATCACGATATCGCCCCCATTGTTCACCAACGACAAACGGGTTTGACGCATGAACAAATCCTTCATCTGGTCATTGAGTGTTGTGGCCAACGGTCCATACACATAGTCTGCATGATTCTGGAAGTCAACAATCTGCATCGTCTTAACCAAGTTATAGTCTATCGAGGAGATAGGTGCCAAGCCTAAAGAGACCCTGCACCCCATCATCACCATAGCCAAACCAATCAGCCAAGTGCCATGTATATATTTCTTATTCCAGACCATACACTTTAATCTTTCTATATAACGTACGCTCGGAGATGTTCAACTCTTTAGCAGCCGCACGACGCCTGCCTCGATGTTTCTCCAACGCTTTCTTAATCATTTCTTTCTCAACCTCATCCAATGTCATGGTCTCGGCTTCTTCCAAAGCCTCCGTATCCTGAATGTTATCGTCATTTTGCAGAGATGCCGACGAACGCACATTGTTCACATTTGTATGCTGAATGATAGGGATTGATGCGTCAGCAGGGGAAACAGCTGAAGGGTAATACGATGTTGGCGTTGCATCGGTTTGCACCGTTACCTGCTCGCCAGCCATCAGTTTCTTCACCACCTGTTTGAGTTCGGTCACCTCGTTGTTCAGATTGTAGAGCATCTTATACAGAAACTCTCGTTCGCCCTCGAAACTCTGTCCGAAATCCTTGGCGCCAAACAAAGTAGGCAATCGTTGACCCTGCTCCTGCTGAGGCAGATAACGCCTCAACATCTCAGCCGTTACCTCACGATCTGTCTCTATGACGGATATCTGCTCGGTGACATTCTTCAATTGGCGCACATTCCCTGGCCAACGATAGTTCACCAACATGCGCTTTGCCTCCTCCGTCAACTGGATAGTTGGCATACGGTATTTCTCGGCAAAATCGCTGGCGAACTTTCGGAACAGCAAAGCCGCATCATCGCCTCTTTCACGCAAAGGAGGTACGTTGATAGGCACCTGACTCAGACGGTAGAACAAATCCTCACGAAAGCGACCATCTGCTATCGCCCTGTCTAAGTTCACGTTAGTTGCCGCTACCACACGCACATTTGTCTTCTCAACTTTGGATGAACCCACACGGATGTACTCTCCGTTTTCGAGCACACGCAACAGCCTAGCTTGTGTCGCCAAAGGCAACTCACCCACCTCATCGAGGAAGATAGTACCTCCATCCGTCTCGCTGAAGTAACCCTTGCGGTCACCGATGGCACCCGTAAAAGCACCCTTTTCATGACCAAATAGCTCAGAATCAATGGTTCCTTCAGGAATGGCGCCACAGTTAACGGCTATATACTTCCCATGTTTCCTGCGGCTGAACTGATGAATAATCTGAGGGAAGCTCTCCTTACCCACGCCACTCTCACCAGTGATGAGTACAGACACATCAGTTGGTGCCACTTGTATAGCGACATTGATGGCATGCAGCAGGTTTTCATCATTGCCGATGATGCCAAACCTCAGCTTCACTTGTTGTATCTCAGCTCTTGTCATAATGTCTCTTCCTCTGGTTCGGCCATTTGTTTCAGTTTATCACTATCATCGCGCTTGTCGTAATACTGTTTACGCAAGGGATTTGCCAATGCTTCCTCTTCACGACTGCGATTACGCAACACATCTATTCCCAAGTAGATTGCATTTCGGAAAGATGATTCGTCGGCCAAACCCTTGCCAGCCAACTCATACTCTACTCCATGAACAGGAGTGGCACAGATGGCAGAGAGACCCGTAACGAATCTTACGCCTTCGTTCATACTCAAGGCTTTGAACAAGCCCATGCCCTGATCGTAATACATAGCGAAAATTCCATCGAAGTGAGCATAGTTATTGGTTTCCATGAGAGAGTCAACTGAATAAGGACCATAGCAGATGACCTTCTGATTGCCCAATTCTTCCAACACAGGCTTGATCACCTCCATCTCTTCCTGCCCCATTGAATCGTTCAATCCAGATGTTGGATTCAGGGAAAGCACTGCAATACGAGGTGCATCGATGCCAAAATCCACTTTCAACGACTGATTGAAAATGAGCAATTTATCCTTGATTAATTCAGGAGTCAACATGGCTGCCACATCTTTCATGGGCACATTCTCTGTAGCCAACGCCACACGCAGTTCATCCTTCACCAATATAGACATAGCCATTTCTCCAGGTTCGCCCAATTCCTGCTGAATGAGGTTAGCCAAACCTGGATATACGATGCCGGCTTGCTTCAATGCCAGTTCGTTGATGGGAGCCATCACCAGCACATCTGTCAATCCGTCGCGATATTCATCGATGGCTCGCTGCAAAGCAGACCACGTAGCTTTGCCAGCTTCTGGATCAGTCTTAGCAAACTCCACCTTCGCTTCGTCATCGCTACAGTTCACAATGCTTACAGCCTCATCGGCCGCATCGTTAGCTGTTTTGACAATTGAGAAAGATGTAGGAATTTCCATTGTCTTGCGATGGAAAGTGGCCACCTTGGGTGAACCATATATTATAGGAGTGCACAACTCCAACATGGTAGGATCCTGGAACGACTTCAGTGCCAATTCCCATCCAACTCCGTTGATGTCTCCTTGTGTAATACCGATTCTAATGCTATTTTCCATTCCAAAATCTATTTATGCTATCTTAATAACAGTTCATCAATCATCTTGCAGAGGAATCTGTGTTTCCTCGATTTGCTTGCCAGGCAACTTGATGGTATAGAGTGCAGCCTCCATACCTCTCACCAGGTTGCGTTTCAGCTTCTCAGGTGCATAGATGAAGATCTCCTCTGTAATCACACGCTGATTAATGGTATCCACACGACTCTGAGAAACAAACGGACCACCCATCATGTCACCTTTCACCTTCCACAAACCACGAGCCTCGAAAATGTATTCGCCCCTAAGCTTGAAAGCTCGGGTAGTAACAAAGCGGGCATCGGTGGCCATATAAGTTCCTTCTGCCGCACCCGGAATATTGATCTTCATCACAGAATCGCGCTTTTGAATGAAGAAATCCTGAGTAAACGTACGGCGGTCCTTATAAGGATAAGAATATATCACATAGTTCTGGTCACCCGAAGCCGCATTGGCTCCAGCCCAGAAGAAATCTTCACCACGCTTCGATGATTTCAACTCGCCCGACACCCATACGTCACAATCGAACATCTCTTTCACATTTTTGGAAATCATGTCGCTATGCTGGTATTCCAACACCTGAATCTGACGGTTCATCTCTGCACGGGTAAAGAAATCAATGATTGCCTGTCCGTTCTTAGTCACATACTCAGCCACCGACTCCGCATCTGGTCCCTGAATGGTCAAGATAGCCTGTGGGTTAGAATACACGTTCATCTCTGAACGGAACTTTGGTTGCGTATAAGTGGTGGGGTCAATATCCACCTTGATGATGTTACGAAGCATCTTCAGCGTAGCATTGTAGCCGTAAGGAGTCGTGTTCATGATGCGGAAAGAACGCTCTGGCTGAGGCAAACCAGGCACATCGGTATCAAGCACATCATAAAGTGCACGGCCAGCCACTCCTTCCCAATTGGCATCGTCGCACACCACCAACAGCTCGTAAGCCCTGCCACTGGATGTAGGAGTAAAGATATTCAGTGAAGAGCGTTTGTTGCCTCCACGATTGCATGCTGCCAACAACAAAGCAGCCATCACGATTGTCATCAAATAAACTGTTCTTCTCATAACTTTCCTTTCATTTTGTTTTGCCACTACAAAGCTACGAATAAGTGGTGACAGATAACGTTTCTTTCTTAATAATTAATATTAATTCTTGTTAATCGCCTCTTGTTTCGCAGTTGAGAGCATACCACAAGCCGCAAAAATATCCTCTCCCCTGGAAGCACGGATGGTGGTAAACAATCCATGCTGGGTGAGGTAATCGCGCAACTCGGTCATCTTTTGCATATCCACTCCCTCCAAATCAACGTTGGGAATAGCATGGAAACGTATCAGATTCACACGACAATCCAAGCCACGCAACAGCTTCAGCAATTCCTTGGCATACACGATACTGTCATTCACATCCTTGAACACAATGTATTCAAAAGAGAGGCGACGCTGGTGACTGAAATCATAATTCCTGAGCAGATCCACGATTTCCGTGATGGAAAAGGCTTTTTCTGCAGGCATCAGTTCTCGACGCAAGGCAGGCACTGGTGCATGCAGGCTCACAGCCAAATGGCACTCACTTTCTTCCAAGAAGCGTTGCAGACCTTTCTTTAAGCCTACAGTCGAAAGGGTGATTCGCTTGGGGCTCCAAGCATAACCCCAAGGAGCAGTCATGATTTCCAATGCCTTCATCACCTCATCAAAGTTGTCAAGAGGCTCGCCCATACCCATCATCACCACATTGGTCAGTTGCTCATATTCGGGCAACGACTGAATCTGGTTGATAATCTGGTTAGCCGTCAGGTTGCCATTGAAGCCTTGCTTGCCTGTCATACAAAACTTGCAGTTCATCTTGCAGCCCACTTGCGAGGACACGCAAACGGTACCTCTTTCATGCTCATCGTCTGGGATATAGACCGTTTCCACGAAATGATTGTCAGGTGTATGGTAAAGGTATTTAACTGTGCCGTCTACCGAGCGCATCTCGTTGACAGGCTGAGCGATACCAACTGTATAGCTCTCAGCCAACAAGGAACGATGCTTCAAGGAGAGGTTGGTCATCTCGTCGATGCTACCTACCCTCTTGACATAGAGCCAGCCAGCCATCTGCTTGGCGGAAAAAGTGGGCATTCCCAAACTTTTCGCCACCTCTTGCAGCTCGCTGAGCGTCATTCCCAAAAGCGGTCGTTTTTCCATGAATCCATAATATTGCAAAATCGGGTGCAAAGGTACTAAAAATAAAAGAGAAAGCCAAGATTCAGTGGGAATAAAATGGAAATTGTTCCAATAAAGCCCTGAGAAACCGTTATGGGGTCATTGAAAATGCTCATCGAATTTTGGAGCGTTTCAATTTGGGTATAGGCGCACAATCGTTTGCGTATAGGGACACGATCGTTTGGGTATAGGCAAACGATTGATGGCCTACGGAGAAATCCCTTTTCCCCAGTTACCCTTTCCCTGTTCCCTCACGGTAATGATCCCTTAGATATAGTGAAGCGGTCACACGGTCACAGCTGTGACCATGTGACCGTAAAGTGTTGAGAGATGGAATAAACACAAGATAACGCACTGATAAACTGGCATTTGAAGTATAATTATGTTCACAGGAAAGGGGAATTGGTCACATGGTCACAGCTGTGACCGTGTGACCGTTTTTGATTTTCGAGCAAGTTACTTCTTCTTGAGAACAAACCATTCGCCTCCCCAGCTGCTTAGAGGCCAAGTGGTATAGGCCCAACATTCCAATCTATCCCCAGTAAGCACCACCACTTTCATCCCAAAGTCGATGCCATTTCCGCCTTCATCCTTATCTCCTGTCACAATACTGATGACATTGCCTTGAATGGTATATGAGCAACTTTTATCAAGCCTTCGCCAATTGCTGATATCCACCACTCCATTACCCATGAAGGTGAAGACGCTTTCCTCTTCATAATCTCGCCAATGACCAAACCAACCTGAAGAGATTACCTTCCACGTTCCCAGCAACTTGTCCAAATTATCACCAATGTTGATTTCCTCGTAAGCCTTCAAGTCGCTTCCTGTCATCAAGGCAATGGCCTGCAACACATCTGTACTGGTGGTCTTGAAGCAATCCCAACTCTCCACATAGTTTTCCAAGAATTTCTTGGAGTCATCATTCACAAAATGAGCGATTTGAAGCACCACTTTCGCCATTGGCAAAAGCGTCAGACCGATATCGGTGGGTTCAAGAGAGAATCCGTAGGGATAGTTCTGCTCCTTATAGAAGTATTTCACACACAATGCCTTGTACAGATCCACCCTTTGCAAAGAAGTGAGCTGACTGAAGAAGATGTCGTTATCCAACATCAGTTCCACAAAACCCCACGTACGGAAATTATAGGCGCCAATTTCTGCTGCAAGTGATGGAAGAGGAAGATTGTTATAGGCAATGGCTATCTCCCAACCTGCATCAGGACGTTTGGTCAACTCCTTGAAGGCATTGTTCTGCTCAATAAGTCGTTGGATGAATGCTCGGTAATATCCCTCGCCCCTCAGATATTGCATCGTCATCGGATGGTTGATGCAAGTCTCTACCAAAGCTCGGGTTGTCATCTTTTCAGCCACATCCTGAGGCACTTGCGTCTTGGCAAGGTTATCTTCTTCAGGAGCCAGATCGTTCCAACCAGAGCCATAACCAGGCTTGTTGGGATAATCGTACGGGGTGTCTATCTCATATTGTCCACTGGTGTCGATGGCATCATGCAAGGCGTTGAAAGGCTCTGAA
>CACZRQ010000127.1 GCA_902783615.1 uncultured Bacteroidales bacterium
AAGCCGATTTGGGCAGCATAATCGACCGTGTGGGTGCCATGCTGGCGGTTGATGCGCTCCTGCAAGGGCTTGGCATCGTCGCCTGCTGTGCTGACATGATTGAACACCAGGTCGAGGCAAGCCTGATCAAGCGCCACTGGATCGGTAGATGCCAGGATGCCCATATCCTTCACGCGTGGAGCAGCTGGATGGCCGTCGCAGTCGCAATCCACACTCATGTTGTTCATCACATTGATGTAGATGATGTCCTTGCCATCCTGCTTGAAATAGTTGTGAACAGCCTGGGCAGCAGCTGCCATAGCCTCCAGGAACTCATCCTGTGTACCCCCACCCCAGCTGGTCTTGCTGTGACCGCCTGAATGGATATAGACCTTACCTGTTGAGGATGCCACACCAATCGACTGGTTCTTCAGAACACCTCCGAAGCCACCCATGGCATGACCTTTGAAGTGTGCCAGGTTGATCATGAAATCGTAGTTGGCCAAATGGGTACCCACAATGTCGCTCTTGATGGTTTTGGTGTCCTGCACAGGGATTTCCATGTCGCCATCCTCGTCCATGATATCCACTTTGGCAATCTTGTCGAAACCGCGTTCGGCGATGGCCCTGCGATGGTCTTCCGTCCTGCTGCGGTTGCCACCATAGGCGGTGTTACACTCCACGATGGTGCCGTTTACGGTCTGCACCAGGTTTTTGATGAACTCGGGGCGCAGGTGGTTGCTCTGTTGCGACTCGCCTGTGCTGATTTTCACGGCCACTCGCCCATGGGCCTTCACGCCTAATGCTTCATACATCTTTACCAGTGATTCTGGTGTGATCTCCTTGGTCATATAGACCTTCGATTGAGCGAAGCCCATCAAGGCCATCGCTACTGCTGCTACAAATAAAATAACTCTCTTCATATTTTTATTAATTATTCTGTCGCCCTTACAGGGCTCTTATTTATTTATCTGTTTTACAGGGGTTCCGCTACGCTCCACCCCTGCCTGTGTACTGTCGCCCCTACGGGGCTAATCACTTCATCACTTTACTATCCAAGCTTTGAACTCGGCAGCACGGTTTTTGCTGACATAGATGCGTTCGGGCACCTCTGCGCAAACATTCACCAGCAGACGGCTGTCGAACCAGATGGTGATGTTGGTGATGGCCGAACGAGCAACGATGTACTGCTTGTTGGCACGGATGAACTCATGCGGGTTCAACTGCGACATCAGCTGGTCGAGGGCTGTGGTGCAGGCATAATGCTTGCCATCCTTGAGAAACACCTCGGTATTCTTGTTGGTGGAATAGACACAAGCAATGTCGTTCACTATAACAGGCATGAGCTTGTCGCGGTAAGGAATCAGCAGACGCGACTTATACTCCTGTTCACCTGCAAGTTGTCGGAGCAGCTGGAGGTATTGGTCGGTGTCTTGCTGACTGAGCTTGCTGAACTTCAGCAACGCCTGACGCAGTTCCTGCGCCTTGATGGGCTTGAGCAGGTAGTCGATGCTGTTCACCTTGAAGGCATCGATGGCATACTGGTCGTAGGCGGTAGTAAATATAATAGGTGTATCCACCTCCATCTGCTGGAAGATGGTGAACGAGGAGCCGTCGCTGAGGTGTATATCCAAGAATATCAGGTCGGGCTTGGCATTCTGCTGTAGCCAGCGCACGGTTTGTTGCACACTCTCGGTATTGCCCAGCACCTCGATGGTGGGGTCTATCTCTTGCAGCATCTCTTGCAGGTTCTCAGCAGCTGCGGTTTCGTCTTCTACGATTAGAACTCTCATTATTGACAATTGACGATTGACGATTATTTTAATGGCAGGGTGACCACGTAAGTGGTTCCATCATTCTCTACCTTTACACATTTACCGAGCATCATCTGGAAGCGGGAACTGAGATTCTTCAGGCCTGTGCCATTGGTGACAGGAGGCGTGAGCTTGGGATAGACAGGATTGCTGACGGTCAGCACATCGCTGTCATCCAAGCGGATGCTGATGTTCATCACATGCTCGCTGTCGATCATGTTGTGCGTGGTGGCATTCTCCAACAGCGGCAGCAACGAGAGCACAGGCAGCTGCAAGTTTCGCCTATCTTCTGGCACATCTACCGTGATGTTCAGCTTTGCCCCATAGCGCACCTGCATCACATGTCCGAAGGCTTCCAGAAACTTCAACTCATCGTCCAGCTTCACCAGGCTACGGCTCTCGCTCTGGAGGATGTAGCGGAAAATGTCGGACAGTTCATTGATGTAATTCAAGGTGTTCTCATCGTTCTTCTTTCTCACCAATGAAGAGATGCCATTGAGTGAGTTGAAGAAGAAGTGAGGGTTTATCTGGTTTGTGAGTGCGTTGCATCGGCTTTCCAGATTCTCGATCTGCAGCCTTTCAATCTCTTTCTCTTTCTTTAACTGATAATCGAACAAAACATTGATGAAACTGACAAACGAGGTGACCAGCCATATCACAATGAACTGGAAGCACAGGATGCTGAAGAAATGGTCGTAGCTGACAGTGAGAAGGGTGATGGCCTCGTAGATGCCAAAGCCCACCAACGTGAGCAGCAAGTTGACCCATGCATGTTTGGGGAACTGTACGATGGTAATGTACTTGAAATCGTATCGCAATATGAGCCAAATCAGCAGCCAGATATAAGCGAAACGGAAAAAGAAGAAAATGAAGAAGGGCACTTGCTCATCTGGTCGCACGAACATATCCAAGTCGCACAACAACCACGCATTGTTGGGATAGGCCACAAAGAAAGCTCCTATCAGTGCCACTAACCAAGGCTTCTTCCTTACAAACGAAATATCTTTGTCGAATGTTCCCATATAGTTCATTTCTGTTTATCTACTGCAAAGTAAGCAAAAAAAAGTTTACCTTACAAGATGGTACGGCTCGAAAGCGAAAAAACAGGGGTTAAAGACGAAAAGCAAACATTGATTTTGTGTTTTCAGTTATTTGTTGTAAGTTTGTGGCCAAAATAAAGAAAGCATGAAAGATTACCTGTATTATCTGTTTGACGAGAAGATGGGCGGCGACGAACTGTTGGCCGTTAAGGAGCAGATTCACGCTATGGGCGCGAAGGTAATCGACCTGCAGCCTTCAAAGAAGACCATTGCCAAGAAACTGAAGGAGGTGGATGGACCCCGCAAATACGCCTTACTGATTGGCAACACGGTGGAGGCTCAGCAGGCTGCCCAAGAGGCAAAGGTGGATTTCTGCGGATGGCTGGATGGCACCACATCGGAGGAAGCTTTCAAGGCACTGCCCTACAGGCAACTGCTGACTGACATCAAGCTGTTGCCCAAGTTGGGCAAACCCTTCCCTTACCGAGAAATCGGCAAGCCTGGTGAGTATATTCAGAAATACATCAGATGGGTGCATTTCAAGCAGATAAGGGGCGTGCCACACAAGTCGGTGATGAATATCGACGTGCACATTTGCCAGAACTGCGGCGATGAGTATGTGGGCAACTACTGTCCTACCTGCGGACAGACCTACAAGGTGAAACGCTTCGACTTGAAAAACATCACCAAAGAGCTGATCATGAATGCCATCGACCTGGAGCATGGTTTCCTGCGCACTTTCCTGGAACTGTTCTGGCGACCAGGCTACATGATGCGCGACTACCTAAATGGGCATCGCATTGATTACAGTAAACCTTTCAAAACCATCTTTGTGCTGGCCACCATCTATCTGATTGCAGCCCATCTGCTGGATCCTGCATCGTTTGTGAAGCAGAAAGAGGAGCCAAAGCTGGAAAGCGTTCCAGGCATCGTGCAGAAAATGGCTGCTGACACCACGAACAATGACATTGTGCCCCAACTCTATGAAATCAACAAGTTGGCCACAGAGGTGATAGCCATTAGGCGTGAACAATCTACCCAAGAAGCTTTGCATTTGGCTGACAGCATCATGAAAAGTCAACGATTAAGTGGATTGCTGATGAGCAAGGCCGACAGCATCATGGTGATGCGGCAAGTAATGGCTGGCTTGAACAAGGCCGATAGTATAAAGCTCTCTCAAGCACTGACGGAAAGCCTGGAAGACAGCGACAGCAAATGGGCAAGTTTCGCTCGCCTTGCTGCCAAGAACTCTGAGGTGATCGAGAAGTTCCAAGAGAAATATTACCATGAGGGAACGCTGCTCTACTCGATGGTGGACTTGGTGAGCGATTTCATGGGCATGAACAAAGCTGCGATCATCATCTTGATGATACCCGTGATGGTGTTTTGTGCCAGAAAGAGTTTCCGAACCACGCTGGTGGGCATGAAGACAAACTTGGCGGAATACATTGTGATGTTCACCATTTTCGGATGTCAGCAGATGTGGATACAGTTGTTTTCGCTGATTGCCACACAATCGTCAGACTTCACTTACTCTTGGGGAATGGACATGGGAAGCTGCATTCTGATTCTGGTATGGGACCTGAAGCAGTTCTTCAACCTGAGTTGGGGTGACAGCTTCAAGCGCACCATATTATATATGTATGGCTACTCATTCGTGTTTGGTATCATCTTGACATTCGTCCTTTCCATCTTGGGCAGCGCAGTGATGTGGTTGCTGTATCAGATTATATGACCAGACACACTCCTCCGCCCTAACGGGCACCTCCCCTAACTGAGGGGAGGAGTCTAAATGACAAAAACTTAAAAAAAAGATGCAGAAATGCTTGGCGGTTCGGAATAAAAGTTGTAATTTTGCAGCCGATTATTCCGCATCGGGTTCGATTAAGCGATTGGCAATGGTAGCCAACCACCCGTCGGAGCTAACTTTTACAATTAAAAATAAATGTACGCAATTGTAGAAATCAAGGGTCTGCAGTATAGAGTAGAGGCAGGCAAGAAGATGTTCGTCAACCTGCTGCACGACGTAGAGGCTGGTGATTCAGTAGAGTTTGACAGAGTATTGTTAGTTGACAACGAAGGTGCAATCACCGTAGGTACTCCTGTGGTTGAAGGCGCAAAGGTTGTGGCTGAGGTTAAGACAAAGATGGTAAAGGGCGACAAGGTGCTGGTCTTCCACAAGAAGAGAAGAAAAGGGTTGCGCAAGTTAAACGGTCACCGCGAGCAGTTTACCGAAATCGTGATTAAGGAAGTTATTGCATAAACATTAAAAACAAGAAAAGATATGGCACATAAAAAAGGTGTTAGTAGTTCTAAGAACGGACGCGAGTCACATAGCAAACGATTAGGCGTTAAGTTGTTCGGTGGCCAGGCTTGCAAGGCTGGTAACATCATCGTTCGTCAGAGAGGTACAGAATTCCATCCTGGTAAGAACATCGGTATGGGTAGCGACCACACTCTGTATGCATTGGTTGACGGAACTGTTCAGTTCCAGGTTAAACGCGAGGACAAGCGCTACGTAAACGTTATCCCTGCAGAAGTTGTTGCAGAGGCATAACGACGAAAGCGAATCTAAAGAATAAGCGGAAGGGATGCGATTGGAAAAGTTGCATCCCTTTCTTATAAAAAACAATCATATAAACAAGTATAGGCTATGCTTACCATCAAACAAATCACCGATAATACCGAGAAGATTATCAAAGGCTTGGAGAAGAAGCATTTCAACAATGCGAAGGAAACCATCGAGCAGGTGCTGGCTTTCAACGACAAGCGCCGCAGCACACAGACGGTGCTTGACAACAACCTGGCGGAAGCCAACAAGCTGTCGAAGAGCATCGGCATGCTGATGAAGGAAGGCAAGAAGGAGGAGGCTGAAACAGCCAAGGCTCGTGTGGCCGAACTGAAGGAAACCAACAAGACCCTGCAGGCTGAAATGGATAAAGCTGCCGACGACTTGAAGCTGTTGCTTTACACCATTCCCAACGTGCCTTACGACGAGGTGCCTGAAGGCAGTGCTGCCGAGGACAACTGGGTGGTGAAGAGCAACCTGAAAGAATGTACCGAAGGCGATACGGTGGGCAATTGGAACGTGAATCCTTCATTGGGCATCAGCAACCCACTGCCCCACTGGGAGTTGGCTAAGAAATACGATTTGATTGACTTCGATCTGGGTGTGAAGATTACGGGTGCAGGTTTTCCTGTATATAAAGGTAAGGGTGCCCGCTTGCAGCGCGCGCTGATCAACTTCTTCCTCGATGAAGCAGGAAAGAGTGGCTATCGTGAGATTCAGCCTCCAACGGTGGTGAACGAGGATTCTGGTTACGGCACAGGTCAGCTGCCTGATAAGGAAGGGCAGATGTATCATTGCCAGGTGGACAACTTCTACCTGATTCCAACAGCCGAGGTGCCTGTGACCAACATCTATCGTGATGTGATTCTGGACGAGAAGGATCTGCCTATCAAGAACTGCGCTTATACTGAGTGTTTCCGCAGGGAAGCTGGTTCCTACGGCAAGGACGTGCGCGGATTGAACCGTCTGCATGAGTTCTCGAAGGTGGAGCTGGTGCGCATAGACAAGCCTGAGCATTCCAAACAGAGCCATCAGGAGATGCTGGAGCATGTGGAGGGTTTGCTGCAGAAGTTGGAATTGCCTTACCGCATCCTGCGTCTGTGTGGTGGCGACATGAGTTTCACTGCTGCCATCTGCTACGACTTCGAGGTGTATTCTGAGGCTCAGCAGCGTTGGCTGGAGGTCAGCTCTGTTTCCAATTTCGACACTTACCAGGCTAACCGCCTGAAATGCCGCTATCGCAATGCCGACAAGAAGGTGGAACTCTGCCACACGCTGAATGGTTCCGCTTTGGCTTTGCCTCGCATTGTAGCAGCTTTGTTAGAGAACAACCAGACAGAGAAAGGCATTCGCATGCCAAAGGCGCTGGTTCCTTATACTGGCTTTGAGTATATTGATTGACGATTGACAATTGACAATTGACAATTGACGATTGACGATTGACAATTGACAATTGACGATTGACGATTATAAAAGCTGCGGTTTCGCAGCTTTTATTTTTTAAGATGACATAAAAAAAGCACTTTTTTCTTTATTATGTCAAAAAATAGCTGTACCTTTGCAGCGTTCTTTCAAAAAGATAGTAAACCGTAATTTTGACGACCAAATTATTAAGATAATGAACAAAATCGTTAGCAAGGAGCAATACTCCGACAAGGTATTTAAGATTGTTGTTGAAGCACCCCTCATTGCTCAGTCGCGCAAGGCTGGCAATTTCGTGATTCTCCGCATTGGAGAAAAGGGTGAGCGTATTCCACTGACCATTGCTGAAGCTGATACGAAGCAAGGTACTATCACACTGGTGGTACAGAAGGTAGGCTTGTCATCTACCAAGTTGTGCAACCTCCAGGTTGGCGAGTATATCACCGACATCGTTGGCCCACTTGGCCAACCCACCCACATCGAGAACTTCGGTACGGTGGTATGTGCAGGTGGCGGTGTGGGCGTAGCACCTATGCTGCCTATCGTACAGGCACTGAAGGCTGCTGGTAACAAAGTGATTACCGTGCTGGCTGGCCGCAGCAAGGATCTCATCATCATGGAGAATGAGATGAGGGCAAGCTCTGACGAGGTGATTATCATGACTGACGATGGCTCATACGGCAACAAGGGTCTGGTAACTCAGGGTATTGAAAGCGTGATTCAGCGCGAGAAGGTTGACAAATGCTTCGCCATTGGCCCTGCCATCATGATGAAGTTTGTGTGCCTGCTGACTAAGAAATATGAAATTCCAACTGACGTTTCTTTGAATACCATTATGGTGGACGGTACCGGTATGTGTGGTGCTTGTCGTGTAACCATTGGCGGACAGACTAAGTTCGTATGCGTGGATGGTCCTGAATTCGATGGCCATCAGGTGGACTTCGATGAGATGATGAAGCGTATGGGCGCTTACAAACCAGAGGAACGTGCTGAATTAGAAAAATATGAGGCAAGTTGCCAAAAGCAAGCTGAAGCTGACGAGAAGAGTCGTGACGCTGAATGGCGCAAGGAGCTGAGAGCCACCATGAAGCCAAAGGAGCGTATGGCTATCCCTCGCGTGAAGATGAACGAGCTGGATCCAGGCTATCGTGCTCACTCCAGAAAAGAGGAAGTGAATCAGGGCTTGACCAAGGAGCAGGCACTGCTTGAGGCTAAGCGTTGTCTGGACTGCGCTAACCCAGGCTGTGTGGAGGGTTGTCCTGTGAACATCAACATTCCTCGCTTTGTGAAGAACATCGAGCGCGGCAACTTCCTGGAAGCAGCCAAGACTTTGCGTGAAACCAGTGCTTTGCCAGCTGTTTGTGGTAGAGTTTGTCCGCAGGAGAAGCAGTGTGAATCTCACTGTATCCACCTCAAGACCAAGGGTGAGGCTGTGGCAATCGGTTATCTGGAGCGCTTTGCAGCCGACTATGAGCGTGAGAGCGGTCAGCTGGCTACTCCTGAGGTGGCAGAGAAGAACGGCATCAAGATTGCTGTGGTTGGTTCTGGTCCTTCAGGCCTCTCTTTTGCAGGCGATATGGCTAAGTTGGGTTATGATGTAACCGTATTCGAGGCCCTGCATGAGATTGGTGGCGTATTGAAATATGGTATTCCTGAGTTCCGTCTGCCCAATAAGATTGTGGACGTTGAGATTGAGAACTTAGAGAAGATGGGTGTAAAGTTTGTGAAAGACTGCATCATTGGTAAGACCATCAGCACCAAGCAGTTGGAATCAGAAGGATTCCAAGGCATCTACGTGGCCAGTGGCGCTGGTTTGCCAAACTTCATGCACATCCCAGGCGAGAACCTGATCAATGTGTTGTCTTCTAACGAATTCCTGACTCGCGTGAACCTGATGGATGCTGCGAGCGAAGACACCGATACCCCTGTACCTTTCGGCAAGCATGTGGTGGTGGTTGGTGGTGGTAACACCGCAATGGACTCCGTGCGTACCGCTTTGCGTCTGGGTGCCGAGAGTGCAACCATCGTTTATCGCCGTTCTGAGAACGAGATGCCAGCCCGTAAGGAAGAGGTGAAGCATGCCAAGGAGGAAGGCGTTCAGTTCCTGACTCTGCACAATCCATTGGAGTACATTGCCGACGAGCAGGGTAAGGTGAAGCAGGTAGTGCTGCAGAAGATGCAGCTGGGCGAGCCTGATGCATCAGGCAGAAGAAGTCCGGAACCCATTCCTGGTGCTACCGAGACGCTGGATGCCGACTTGGTGATTGTAGCCGTAGGCGTTTCTCCAAACCCAATCGTACCACGCTCAGTGGAAGGTTTGGAGTTGGGCAGAAAGGGTACCATCGTGGTGAACGACGACATGCAATCGTCCATCCCTACCCTCTTTGCTGGTGGCGACATCGTTCGTGGCGGTGCTACTGTAATCCTGGCTATGGGCGATGGCAGACGCGCTGCAGCGGCTATGCACAAGAAATTTCAGAATTAGAAAACTTAAAGCTTATTAAAAAGCGTTATAAAATGGCACACTGGGCACCTCAGTGTGCCATTTTTTGTGAAAAGGTTCAACAATTTCATAATTTTTTTGTACCTTTGTATTCTGTAAAATGTAGAACTATAATTTTATGGCTAAAACAGATAGAGTCTTATTCATCACACAAGAGATCACTCCGTATGTTCCTGTGTCAGAGATGGCGGATATTTGCCGCAATCTTCCACAGACTGTTCAAGAGAATGGTCGTGAAATTAGGGTATTCATGCCTAAGTGGGGAACCGTCAACGAGCGCAGAAACCAGTTGCACGAAGTTATCCGCCTCTCAGGTATGAACATTATTATTGATGATACCGATCATCCGCTTATCATCAAGGTAGCCTCCATTCAGTCGGCACGCATTCAGGTGTATTTCATCGACAATGATGACTATTTCCAGAACAGGCTTCAGCTGAAGGACGAAGAAGGCAATGAGTATGATGACAATGACGAGCGTACCATCTTCTACAGCAGGGGTGTGCTGGAAACGGTGAAGAAGCTGCGTTGGAAGCCCGACATTATCCATTGTCACGGATGCATCACCTCGTTGATTCCTCTTTACTTGAAGAAGACCTATTGCGACGAACCTTCCTATATGGAGGCAGCCATTGTTTATTCCCTGTATGACAGGGAGTTTATGCAGTCATTCCATGAAGATTTCAAGGAAAAGATGATGCTGAAGGGTGTTGCGAAGGAGGATCTGGACATCATGAACGACCCAGTTGATTTCATTCAGGTAAGCAAGCTGGCCATCGATCATGCCGATGCCATTGTGCAGCAGACAGCTGGTGTGGATCCTGAGCTGATTGAATATGCCAAGAAGTCTGGCAAGCCTTTCCTGCCTTATCAGGAGAACGACATGATGCAGGCAACAAGCGATTTCTATGACGTCATCAGAGATGAATGGCTCAAAGAGAGAAATAAGACAAACGATAGATAAGGAAAGATAAGATATGAGATTGAAAACAACAGGTTTGGCGTTTTTAACGCTCCTGATACTTATTGGTTGCGACGACACAACAGATACGATTGGATGGGAAATCATGCCTATTGAAGATACGTTGGCGACATATTCTACTTCTTTTGACGTGATGTCGGAAACGGTGAAGGCTGATTCAGTCTATGCACGCACACAAACAGCTTACTTGGGCAGATATTCTGATCCGGAGTTTGGCTATTATGACGCCAGCTTCATCTCGGAAATGACTACAGCAGAGAACTATAAATTCCCTGAAGTTTACAAGTATGACCCTGCAACCCAGACAGGCACAGGCATGATGGTGAGCGATGAATGTACGGAAATGTTCTTACGCATCGCTTATAGCAAGAACACCAATAGCACGCAAGGTTTCTTTGGAGACTCTTTAACAGCTTGTCGCGTCAGTGTCTACGAGTTGAATGGACAGTGGTTGGCTGAGAGGAAATCGAACAGCAGGTTCTATCGATATACCAACATTGATGTAAGCAAGTATTACGACAAGGAGGATTTGGTTGGCTCAACAGCCTATACCGCACACGATTATTCGCAAAGTTCCTCATCAAGTAGCGAGAATTACATCGATATCCCGATGAGCCCTGAACGTGGCACCCAGATTCTGAAACTCAACAGGGAACATCCCGAATATTTTGCCAATAGCGAGACATTTACTACTCATGTTTTGCCTGGTTTCTACTTGGAATCTGACTATGGTGATGGAACAATCATATACGTGAATCGTGTGATTCTGTATATGGGCTTTGAGTTCTATGCAACTGATTCTCTAGGTGTTGCAATGAAAAAGAGTGTAACTGACGAGTATGGTGAGGCTGGTACAGACTCCATCTATCATGCCAAAGAATTCATTTTCGCTTCTACGCCTGAGGTGATTCAAGCCAACAGGTTTGTCCACTCCGAGAAGTTGGAGGAGAAGATTGAGGATTTGGATAACACCTATATCAAATCTCCAGCTGGAGTATTTACGGCACTCACGCTTCCATACGACGAGATTTACCAGAAGCTAGGCAACGATACGCTGAATTCCGTGAAGCTTACGCTGACCAATTATCCTGATCAAAGTATCTATGAGATAGGAATGGAGAATCCATCGGAGGTGATGATTATCAGGAAAAAAGACATGAAGGAGTTTTTCGAGACGAACTCCTTGCCAGACAACGTCACCACCTTTTATGTGAAGCATAATGCCACTGAAAGCAACAAGTATGTTTTCAACAATATCTCCAACTTGGTGAAGGTTACCATCAACGAGAAACTGGAAGAAAAAGCGAAGGCTGGTACATGGACTGCAGCACGAGAAGCTAAATGGGTGGAAGACAACAAGCTGTTGGTAGTTCCCGTTGTGGTGGACACATACACTCAGACGAGTACTTATGGAACAAGTACCACAACCGTTGTGGGTACTGCGCACGACCTGAAACCTTGCTATGCGCGATTGGTGGGTGGTAAGGCTATGGTGAATGGCAAGCTGAAGAATCCTCTCAAGCTGGAAGTAACCTACACCCGATTCGGAGCACAATAGAATTAATAGCCTTAACTCGAATTTCGCAAGTAGGCTAAAGTGATATAATATAGCCCCGTTAGGGGCGGCATAACATAGGCAGGGGTGAGTCCGCAAGGACGTAGCCCCTGTATAATGATATTCCACAAGGTATAGCCCTGTAAGGGCGACATAGCTAAATGATATTATGTCGCCCTTACAGGGCTCTTATATTTATTGTACTGTTTTACAGGGGTTTCGCTACGCTCCACCCCTGCCTATGTTCTGTCGCCCCGATGGGGCTAATCACTACCGAAACTCAGGCCTTAAAATAATGAGGGGGAGCCGTTATCGACTCCCCCCATTGTTATTTCAGCTTTACTACCAATTATTCTGCTGACTTCTTTGCAGCTTTTTTGGCAGCAGTCTTCTTGGCTGGTTTCTCAGCCTTGACGGCTTTCTTAGGAGCTTTCGCCTTCTGAGCCTTATCATCCTCCAGCTTCTCCTTAGCCTTCTGCAACTCCTTGTTCAGCTTCTCAATCTCAGTATCCTGATTCTTGATTGTGGTGAGCAGAGCATTCAGCTCCTCATTCTCAATATCAGTTGGATAGAGAGAATCAACACGCTTGCAGAAATCGCCCAGGATGTTCATGTAGTTGGTGAAAGCATCGTAAGGAGAATCATAGATGCCACGATCGATTCCTACTCCACTATTCTTGGTAGTCATATCGCGGAAGTTCGTACTCGACTGTAGATAGTCGAAGTCCATCTTGATTCTACGGTCGTTGCACAGCAGCACACGGTCGGCCACCTCATACAACTTATTGAATGCCTCACGCTGCATCACATTACCCAGCCAGCAGCTGGTATCACGCTCCTCGTCAATCCATGTGATAGGATAAGGAACATCAACCTGAGAAACAGATTTCAGCTTGGTCATAACCTCCAAAGGAGTTGAGAAGGTGATGCCCTTCTCCTTAGCCTGAGCTGGCAACGCCTTGATGAACTGCAGGATATTGGATGACAGCGGCTGAGCAATACCCAATGCTCCCAGTTCCATGAACAGGTTAATTACCTGCTCTTCCTGTGGCAACTCATCAATCTTCTTGATAAAGCTATCGGCAAACAAAGGATACTCGTTCCACTCAGTATTAGAGAAACGCAGAGAGATATCATCGGACAACTTAAAATCGCGCAACAGCAGTTTCAGCTTAGGATTGAGATTGCAATGATAGAGGTAGTGAGGACTCTTCCAGCCCAACACATGCTTGGCACCTTCGGTAAGCATACCCTTGAAGCCCATATCAGCAGCAATGGCACCAATCTCATCGCTATACAACATATCGGTGTTCACCAATACCTTAGGTGTAACGCCAAACAGTGCGTTCATCTTCTCCACCTGACGGCCAATCTGGTTCTTGAACACCTTCTCGTTCGTCAAGGCAGCCAAGCCGTGAGAATAAGGCTCAGCCAGGAACTCACAGCAACCCGTATCATTCAGCTTCTTCAGCAGTTCAATCACAGATGGTGCATGAATCTCCAACTGTTCGCAAGCGATACCAGAGATAGAGATAGCCACCTTAAATGCTCCCTTGTTCTCGTTCACCATATCGATCAAGGTGTTCAGAGCAGGGATATAAGACCTTTCAGCCACATCGCCAATGTGAGTGGCATTAGCATAATCATCGTAATAGTAATGATTGATGCCGATATCAAAGAAACGGTAACGCTTCAGCAATACCGGTTGATGTATTTCAAAAAAAAGACAGATTGTTCTCATATCTATTTATTATTAGCGTTTTATTTATTTCTAATCACCTCGTCATAAATGCGGCGTACCTTTATACCCACATCTTCCCATGTGATACCATCCACCTCAGTCTTACCTTCATCGTGCAGATACTGATACAAAGCTGGATAGGTACAGATGGAATACATGGCATCGGCCAAAGCATGAATATCCCAATAGTCCACCTTGATACACTTATCCAGGATTTCAGCACAACCCGACTGTTTGGAGATGATGGATGGAACACTGCATTGCATAGCCTCCAAGGGAGAGATACCGAATGGTTCTGATACAGAAGGCATCACATACACATCGCTGGCTTTCAGGCACTCATACACCTGCTTTCCCTTCATGAAGCCTGGGAAGTGGAATCTGTCGGCAATACCGCGTTCAGCCACCAGGCGAATCATCTTCTCCATCATATCACCATTACCAGCCATACAAAAACGGATGTTCTTGGTGCGCTGCAGCACCAAGCTGGCAGCCTCAACGAAATACTCAGGACCTTTCTGCATCGTCAGTCGTCCCAAGAAAGTTACCACCTTCTCATTAGGTTTCTTTTCTGGGATGATATCCAAGATTTCCTGCGCCAATGGTGTTACTGCATTGTGCACAGTTGATACCTTACGGGGATCCTGATAATATTTATTGATGACAGTCTGACGCGTCAACTCACTCACACACATGATGTGGTCAGCATGATCCATACCATTCTTCTCGATCGCATAAACGGTGGGGTTCACATTACCACGACTGCGGTCGAAATCAGTTGCATGCACATGAATCACCAATGGTTTGCCGCTCACCTGCTTAGCATGAATGCCGGCAGGATAAGTAAGCCAGTCGTGCGAGTGAATGATTTCGAAATCCTGCTGACGAGCCACCACACCTGCCACAATCGAGTAGTTGTTGATTTCCTCGTGCAGGTTGTCAGGATAGCGGCCAGAGAACTCCATGCAACCCAAATCGTTGGTATGCATGTAGTTGAAATCGGCATATATATGATCGCGCAAGTCATAATACAGCTGTGGATCCATATAGCTGCCCACTCTGTCTTTTACATAATCCCAGTTTACATCACGCCAAACGATAGGCACACTGTTCATACCAATGATACGCAAGAAGCTCTGGTCTTCATCGCCCCAAGGTTTGGGTATGCAGAACGTAATCTCCAGATCGCGCTGTTTCGACATACCCTTGGTAAGTCCGTAGCTGGCAGTACCTAAACCGCCCAGAATATGAGGAGGGAACTCCCAACCAAACATTAAAACTTTCATTTCGATTCCTCCTCTTATTACATGTTAAACTTATTCAATAGCTTCAAGATTCTCAGCATCTCAGCCACATTCATCGCGAACGATACGGCACCACGTCCAACGAACGGTGGGTTACCGTCATACAGTTCTGACAGCGAGCTGATGCAATGGGTCTGCATCTCATCTTCCATACCGATAAGCTGACGTTCCACAAACGATACGCCACTCATTCTGAAGATTCTCAAGTAAGCTTCCATGTAGAAGCCCATCAGCCAAGGCCATGCGGTGCCCTGATGATAAGCGAAGTCACGCTGCGTCTGAGGTCCTACGTAGTAAGGATTATAGCCACCACTCTTAGGACTCAGCGTACGGATACCCTTGGCGGTGAGCAGTTCCTTGGTACAGATGTCCAGCACCTGCTTCTTCTGCTGTGAATTCAATGGAGAGTAGTCGAACGCCACCGTGAAGATCATGTTCGGACGAACGCTCCAGTCCATCATATAGCCATCCACATAGTCGAACAGGTATCCATATTCGTTACGGAACACTTCCACAAACGATTTGCCCGTTACCTCAGCCTGCTGATCCAGTTCATCAGCAAATGTGGTGTTGCCAGCTTCACGTTCCATATCTGCCACGAAACGTAAAGCGTTATACCACAACGCATTCACTTCAACAATATATCCAGTGCGAGGAATGACAGGTTTGCCATTTGATGAAGAGTTCATCCACGTAACAGCTTTCTCTGTTCCGTTGGCAAACAGCAATCCGTTGTCGTGTAGGAACAAATTGTTATGCTTACCATCCAAGATGAACTTGATGATATCCACCAGCAGCGCACCATATTTCTTGCGGCAACGAGCCTTTGTGGTTTCCTTAGCATACTGCTGCAAAGACCACACAGCCCACAGCAGGATATCTGGATGATCCATCTCATAGATCTTGTAAGTCACTGGCTCGCCATTTATGAACTGACGCAACGCTTTCTCGGCAGTCTTCATCACATCTTCATACTGATCCTGCTCATTCACAGCCAAAGTCAAACCAGGAAGTGAGATAAACAAGTCGCGGGCACGACACTTGAACCAAGGATAGCCAGACAGGATATAATGCTCATCACCATGCACATTGTGGAACTGGTGAGCAGCATTCTTCAAACAGTGATAATAAGTATCACGAGGCGTGCGGTCGTCCATTTCAGCTTGGAACACTCTCTTCAGCGTGCGGGTATTCTTGAAAGCGGAAGTGCCGGCAGAGAACACCACACTCTCTCCCTTCTTGATTTCCACCTCGAAATAGCCAGGAACATAGAGGTCTTCATTGAAGTCATAACCACGTTCTTGCTCTTTCGGATACTCAATGCCACGATACCAGTCGGGCTGGAAGTGGAACTCATTCTGTTTGTTCAGCTGCATGAAGAGTTCGGGATATCCCGGATACATGCAAGTCTTGATACCGTTCTCAATCTCCTGATAGTCGCGGTTCGCCTGATAATTCTCGTGCGTATATTCACGCACGCTGCGGAACGCCAGGAACGGACGGAAGCGCAATGTAGTGGCCGAATGTGCATCAACCAGCGTATAACGCAGCAGCACACGGTCTTCGTGGTGTACGAAAACGATTTCCTTACGCAGAATGACACCACCCACTCTGAAGGTCGTAGCAGGAATCTTGTCACATTCAAACTCACGGATGTACTTATGTCCATTCGGACTGAAGTGATTACCATTATACTTATGCAGTCCCAGATTGAACTCAGCGCCATGCTGAATCACTGTCTCATCAAGTGAAGACAGCAACACATGGTTTTCGTCATCCAGGTTAGGCACGGGTATAACCAGCAATCCGTGATATTTGCGTGTATTGCATCCTACTATCGTCGTACAATGATACGAGCCCGAACTGTTTGTTCTCAGGATTTCACGTGGCAACGCTTCCTCGAGGTTGTTCATCAGGGCTTTATCAAAACGCAAATAGCTCATAGCATTACATTTAAAAGTTATCTAATAATCACAATTATAAAGGGTATGTAAAGACACACCTATTCGTTATCATCCCAAAGTTACGAATAATGAATGTCTTTCCAAACAAATTTGGGAAAAAAATGATGTAAAATGCGAAAAAACTTATAATATTGCTTAGAAAAGCTACTTTGAGAGCTGATCTATCAACATAGAAAGGTTGGCAGTGAACATTCTCACAGCTATGGCGAGCAGGATAATGCCAAAGAATTTTCGGATGACATAGATGCCCGACTTGCCGAAGAACTTCTCCACCCTATCGGCCATCTTCAGTACCACATACACCCAAATCATGTTCAGCACCAAAGCGATCAGGATATTGATATCCCATGCCTCAGCCCTCAATGCCAAGAGGGTGGTGAAACTGGCAGAGCCTGCCAGCAGAGGGAACACCAGAGGTACCAGCGTGGCATCCTTGGTGGGACCCGTATTCTTGAATATCTCAATATCCAGAATCATTTCCAACGACATGAAGAAAAGGATGAAGGCACCTGCCACAGCGAACGACTGAATATCCACACTGAAAAGTTGCAATATCAAATGACCCACATAGAAGAAACCCAACATGAAAAGGGTGGCCAGCACGGTGGCCTTAGTTGCGTTTACGTTCATACCCTTCGCCCTCAGATCAAGGATAATGGGCAATGAGCCAATGATATCAATCACAATCAACAGGGAGATGAAACATCTCACAACCTCTAAAATGTCAAATTTTGACAACATTTCCAGCATATATCGTCCACGTATTAAAGTTTAAGCGTGCAAATTTAGTGAATAAATATGAAATACGTATAATTTAACAGCCAAATTCGCGTTTTATTCCATGAGTTTTATTAAATTTGCTCATCAATATAAAAGAGTAGAACAATATGAAATCAATGTACGACACCATTTTAGAGCTCCCTCTTTTCCAAGGAATCAGCAGCGAAAGCCTGACTACCATTTTGGACAAGGCGGCTCTTCATTTCGAGAAGAAGTCTCAAGGGGAGGTGATCATTCAAAGTGGCACAACGTGCAACGAATTGACTTTCATTATAGAAGGTAATGTTGAGAAGACCACCCAAGGCAAGGAAAACAGTACATTCATCGCTTCAGAACCCGTTTCCACTCCTTATGTGATTGAGCCTTGTTCGCTGTTTGGCAAGCAAACGGTGTATCGATCCACATACACTGCTCTGTCTAACGTAAACGTAATGTCCATCAGCAAGGATTATGTCGTACAAATCCTGATGAAGGATGAGGTTTTCCTGTTCAATTTCCTGAACCAAATATGCAAGCACTCGCAGCTACTGGAAAACAGATTATGGGATATGGTCAACTATTCCCACTCTATGGTCGAAGGCGGCTTGGATGAGATATCGTAGCATACCCTGTTCACGCCTTTCACCTTATTAATGATATCGTTCGACACTTTAGCCAAGAAGTCGTAAGGCAGATGTGCCCAATCGGCAGTCATGGCATCCATGCTGGTCACCGCACGCAAGGCCACTGGATTCTCATAGGTACGCTCGTCGCCCATCACACCCACACTTCTCACTGGGCTGAGCAAAATCACACCAGCCTGCCACACCTTATCATACAGTGTTTCTCCATCTTCGCAAACATAGTTGTGCATGGCCTCGATGTAGATGTCGTCGGCATCTTGCAGCACCCTCACCTTCTCTGGGGTAATCTCACCTAAGATTCTCACAGCCAGTCCAGGACCTGGGAACGGATGGCGCTTGATGAGTCGTTCAGGCATGCCCAACTCACGCCCTACCCTACGCACCTCATCCTTGAATAGCCACTTCAGCGGTTCGCACAACTGTAGGTGCATCTCTTCAGGCAGTCCACCCACATTGTGATGACTCTTGATCACCTTGCCTGTGATGTTCAGACTCTCTATGCGATCAGGATAGATGGTGCCTTGTGCCAGCCATTTGGCATCTTTAATCTTTCGTGCCTCAGCATCAAACACTTCCACAAAGTCTCGGCCAATAATCTTACGTTTTTCTTCTGGTTCGGTCACTCCAGCCAGATCATGGAAGAATTTATCTCTGGCATCTACACCAATCACGTTCAGACCCAAGCCCTTGTAGGCATCCATCACTTTCTCGAACTCATGCTTGCGTAGCATGCCGTGATCCACGAAGATGCAGGTCAGGTTCTTACCAATGGCACGATTCAGCAATGTGGCACACACGCTGGAATCCACGCCTCCGCTCAAGCCCAAGATCACACGGTCGTTGCCAAGCTGCTCCTTCAGTTCCCTGACGGTGGTTTCCACAAACGATGACGCACTCCACGACTGGTTGCTGCCACAGATATCCACCACAAAGTTTCTCAGCAGTTGGAAACCCTGCAGGCTATGATGAACCTCTGGATGATACTGAACTGCCCAGATGCGTTTCTCAAGATTGGCGTATGCGGCATATTTCACATCTTCGGTGGAAGCGATGGCATGAAAGCCTTCGGGCAATTGAGTGATGGTATCTCCATGACTCATCCACACCTGTGAATCAGGCTCAAAGCCCTTGAACAGCGGGTTTTCTGCCTCAAAGAACTTCAAATGGGCACGTCCATATTCTCTGCTACCAGCGGGCTCCACCTTTCCCCCATAACAGTAAGCCATAAGCTGGGCACCGTAACAGATGCCCAGCACAGGGTATTTACCGATGAATTGTGAGAAATCCACACGGAAGGCTTCCTGATCGTACACCGAGTAGGGCGAACCACTCAGGATTACACCTATTATATTATTATCATCCTTAGGAAACTTATTATATGGCAGGATTTCGCAAAAGGTATCCATCTCACGCACCCTGCGGCCTATCAGCTGGGTGGTCTGTGAGCCAAAGTCAAGAATCACGATCTTCTGTTGCATCACTTAGTGGTTATTGGTTATTATTTGGATGCAAAGATACGAAATATTTCTTATTTCCCAAACTCATCAATCGTATTGATGGCACTATTCACCTGATTCTGCCAAATCTTACTCTTCTCGGGCAAGAACATCTCAATCTGGCTGATGGCATCCTTCATGGCATTATATCGCTTGAAGAAGATGGTCAACCCTATCACAAGACCCAGCACCACACCGAAGATTACGATACAGACAAACATCGTGAAATCGAAACCAAGCATAGCGGGATTCTTGTATGCCTCCCAAATCAGCAAGCCAGTCCACAAAGCAGTGAAAGGGAAGGAGAAGTAAAGTTGCTTCACATTGAGTCTCTTCAACTTGGTCAAATGCTTTCCCACAGCCAACAGGTCATCGTTCGGGCGAATCTGACGCTGCAGCGACATATTCATGATAACCTGGAAAATCACAGACGAGAGTACATAGAGAGCGGTGACGATGCAGAACATCCACGAGAAACCGCACAGTTCTCTGAATACCCAAATCACGAACGGAATCTCCAGTATTCCAAAGATTACCACTCTCCAACCCACCTTGTGGATGGTATCCACCTTTTCCTGTACCACCTTGCGCAGCATCTGGTCGTTCACAATCTTCTGGTCGTTCAGCTTACTCTTCAAGAGGTTGATTTGCTGACGCATTTCATCAAATTCGTTATAGTTTTCCATAATCCAAATTATTTAATCGTTCGACATTTTTTTCAGTTGTTCCTTAATGCGTACCAATCGTACGGAAACATTCTTCACCGTGATGCCCGTAATGGCGGCAATCTCTTCATAGCTCAGGTTCTCCAGCCAAAGCAGCACGATGGCTCGGTCGAAGAATCCCAGCTTGTTGATGCGGTGATACAGCATCTTGATCTGAAGGGTGTCTTCATCGCGGTCCTCATACAGGTTCACATCCATTTCCAGCGGCAAAGCATCACGCTTCTTCTTCCGCTCCATCGAGATGCAAGTATTCAGGCTTACGCGGTAAATCCATGTCTTGATGTCGCTCTCACCCTTGAAAGACTCCATGCCTCTCCACAGGTTGATGAGCACCTCCTGGAACAAGTCGTTCACCTCATCCTGATCTTTCGAGAACATATAGCACACAGTAAATATGGTGCTCTTATGCTCCCTCACCATTTGCGCAAATTTGGTTTCCAATGTTTCCATACTCAGTTTTTCATTAAGTTCTTTGCCCTTTAGACGCAGGGCACTGCAGGAAAACTACAGCAGAATTGAAAAAAATGAAGACTATGCAAAAAAAATCCTGCATAGTCTTCATAGCCATGTTGCATGAGAACAGTAATTACTTGTTCTTCAGCAAGTCGCGGATCTCGGTCAGCAGCACTTCTTCCTTGCTGGGTGCAGGAGGTTCGGGTGCAGGAGCTGGAGCCTCTTCCTTCTTCTTATTCAACTTATTGACAGCCTTAACCATGAAGAAGATGCAGGCAGCCACAATGAGGAAATCAACCACATTCTGGATAAACTGTCCATAAGCCAACACAGAAGCGCCAGCTTCCTTGGCAGCAGCAAGCGTCTGCTCGCCCTCGATCACAACATCAGGAGTCAGGTTCACAAACAAGTTGGTGAAGTCAATTCCACCTGTACACAGACTGATGACTGGCATCAGTACATCGTTTACCATAGAGGTAACAATTTTGCCGAAAGCACCGCCAATGATCACGCCCACAGCCATGTCCATCACGTTGCCTTTCATGGCAAATTCCTTAAACTCTTTAACAAATCCCATAATTTAAAGTTTTTTATAAATTAATTACGTTTGTATGGTGCAAATATATGAAAAGATTTTTGTAATTTTGCACCGCTGAAGAGAAATATTTTAGTCTTCGGCTAAAAAAGTAAGAAAATAACAATACAATAAACCTTTTAAATTAACAAAAAAGATGATTAAAATTGCAATTAACGGCTTTGGCCGTATCGGTCGCCTCGCTTTCCGTCAGATGTTCGAGGCTGAAGGTTATGAAGTAGTAGCTATCAATGACTTGACAAGTCC
>CACZRQ010000128.1 GCA_902783615.1 uncultured Bacteroidales bacterium
ATGACAAACAAAGAAAAGTACAACAACGCATTTGTGGAGGCTCTCGATGCACAGGAAGATCAGCTGGAGGGCTTGAAGTATCAGGATATACCTTCTTGGGACAGTGTAGGTCACATGGGGCTTATCAGTGAGATTGAGGATGCTTTTGACATTCAGTTTGAGACTGATGACATCGTGGACTTCAACAGCTATCAGAAGGGTATCGAGCTTCTGAAGAAGTATGATGTGGAAATTTAGTTCAATTGAAAATTGATAATTAATGACTGATAACGAGAAAATCAAATCGTTAGAAAAGCATGCCAAGCAGATTAGAGAGCGTTGTTTGACAATGGCTTTCAATTGTGGTGGTAGCGCACATCTTGGAGGCGGCCTGTCGCTTGTAGAAGCGATGACCGTCCTCTACGGGGATGTGATGAATACCAGCAACCGTGCATTGCCTTATGAGCAGATGGATAAGTTCATCCTGAGCAAGGGCCATGGTGTGTTGGGATTCTATGCTGCACTGGCAGAATTCGGAATTGTTGACAAGCAACTGCTGATGGACACCTTTATGCAGAATGGTTCCGATTTCATCGCACACCCTGTGATGAAGCCGGAATATGGTTTGGAGTCTTCATCAGGCAGTTTGGGACAAGGCATTTCGATGGCTGTTGGTTTGGCTCTTGCGGCCAAGAAGAAAGGCTATTCCTATCAGACCTATGTGCTCTGCGGTAATGGTGAGAGCAATGAGGGAAGTGTTTGGGAAGCCTGTATGAGTGCTATAAACTATGGGCTAGACAACTTTACCTTGTTCTTGGATAACAACCACATGCAGAGTGATGGAAATAGCCCAGAAGTGCTGAATATCTCTGATAAGTATACCGGAATGTTGAAAGCCTTGGGATTCCAAGTGATTGAGATTGATGGTAATGACATACAGCAGGTCTATGATGCTTTCCATATGCCCCATGAGCAGGGTAAGCCAAAGGCTATCGTAGGCAATACTATCAAGGGTAAGGGAATCAGCTTTATGGAGAACAATAATGAGTGGCATCATAACCGTCTTACCCAAGACCGTTATGACGAAGCCATGAAAGAACTTGAGGAGGCATAAGATATGATACAGATTTCGAAAAGAGAAGCAAAGTTGTGGTCTCGCCTTGGTGCAAGAGCCACATATGGCCAGGCTATTCTTGAAATGGCTCGCCAGAGAGATGATTTCTATGTCATGTCAGCTGACCTCTGTCAGAGTTCTGGTTTGTTTAAGTTCCGTGAGGAGTTTCCTGACCGCTTTATCAATTCCGGTATTGCAGAGCAGAACTTGATTGGCGTTGCAGCGGGTATGGCTAAGGATGGTACTTGCATATTTGCTAGTTCTTTTGCCCCGTTTGTTACGATGCGCGCCTGTGAGCAGGTTCGTATGAACATGGGTTATATGCAGTTGAACATCAAAACCGTTGGTTTAGGTAGTGGTTTGATTATGGCTCAACTCGGTAATAGTCACTATGGGGTAGAGGATGGCTCTGTGATGAGAGTGATCCCAGGAATGACGGTCGTAAATCCTGCCGATGGCGTGGAAATCATGAAGACAGTGGAAGCCTTATGTGATTATCCTCATCCAGCTTACTTGCGTTTGACTGGTGGCCCTGGTCTGCCTATGGTGCATGAGGATGATATAGACTTCCAGATTGGTAAGGCTATCAAATTACGCGAAGGTAAGGATATTGCTATCGTAGCTTGTGGTACGATGGTGTACTATGCTAAACAAGCTGCTGAAATCCTAGCTGAAAAAGGCATTGAGGCATCTGTGATTGATATGCATACGATTAAGCCGTTAGATACTGCTGCGGTTGATGCAGAACTGGGCAAGAAACTCATTGTAACTGTTGAAGAGGCAACCATCGTTGGTGGTCTTGGCAGTGCTGTAGCTGAACATCTAGCTCCGAAGAAGGTGAAACCTGCCCAGTTGATGCTGGGTATCAAGGACACCTATCCTCATGCCGGGACCTATCAGTATCTGCTTGAGAATTGCCGCCTGACCAGTCCTCAGATTGCAGAAGATATTGAAGCCGCTCTGTAAGCATGGATAGATACACTATCAATGTAAAGAATACCATGTTGGAAGTCTACAGGTTCCGTTATGAGCCTGTAGACTCCAATATGTATTTTATACCGATTGGCAATGATGGGTTTGTTTTTGACCCGAATGTAAATGAAGATCTTCCCTCTTTGTTTGAGAAGTATGGCACCAGGCATATTCAAATAGTTTTGACCCATGAACATTTTGACCATACCACAGGTGTGGAATGGCTGCAATCACAGATGGAAGCACCTGTCTTTTGCCAAGAAAGGTGTGCCCATTCTATTTCGTCAGATAAGGGCAATAACCCTAAATTCGTGGCGTTGGTTTTGAGAAATAAAGACAGGGAAGATGGAGGTCATCGCTATGAAGACTTTATGGCTCAATTGAAGCCTTATACTTTACATGCTGATGAGACATACGAAGAGAGAGGTACTGTAAGAGTTAACGATGTCTCATTAGATTGTTATTACACCCCCGGGCACAGTCCCGGAAGTACTTGCTATATTCTGGATGGCAAGTATGTCTTTACAGGAGATTCCTTAATTCAGAATACTCCTACTGTTTTACGTTTCAAGACAAGCAATAAGGAAGCGTTTGAGAAGAAGACGCTCCCTTTCCTACAATCACTAGAGAAGAAGATGCTGGTTTTCCCCGGTCATGGGGAACCTTTCAAGATAGACGAAGCAAAATACCTATAAATGTTTGATATAAAAAGATACAAAGAAAGAATAGCTGTTATCTCTGATAAAGGAGAACAGCTTACTTATGGTGAACTGGATGCTCAGGCCGCCAAGTTTGCAGATGCTGTAAAAGACAAGGGACTGCTAATCTGCCTCTGTGAAAACCGTGTTGGTTCATTGGTGGGTTTCGTAGGATGTTTAGAACATCATATTCCCATTGTGCTGCTGGATGGTGGAAAAGATCCCGGAAGCATTAAGAATTTGGTAGATATATACCAGCCTGAATACCTTTGGCTTTTGGAAGATAGATTGGGGGATTATGAAGGAGAACGAGTCTATGAATATGCCAACTACGTGCTGCTCAGGATGCATTATGCGAAAGAGATTGAGAAGCCTGAAATTAATCCCGAGTTGGCATTGTGCCTTACCACTTCTGGCAGTACGGGCTCTCCAAAGTTTGTAAGACTTTCAGCTAAGAATGTTTTGGCCAATGCAGAGTCCATTGCGGAGTATTTGGAGATAGATAAAAATGAACGTCCTGTAACCGTACTTCCTTCATATTATAGTTATGGTGTTTCGGTGATTAATAGCCACCTCATTAAGGGTGCCACTATCCTTATGACAGAAGGAACCATTGCTCAACGCGAGTTCTGGAATTTTATGAAAGAGCAGAAAGCAACATCTATTGCTGGTGTGCCATACACATACGAGATGCTAAAGATGCTTCGCTTCATGCGTATGGATTTGCCCTACCTCAAGACAATGACACAGGCGGGCGGCAAACTGAACAAGGATTTGGCAAAAGAGTACATAGAGTGG
>CACZRQ010000129.1 GCA_902783615.1 uncultured Bacteroidales bacterium
AATCGTCACTTTTCGGAGCAGCGAGAGCAGAGCCAAGCTTGCTTGAGCTATGCCGAGTCGTGACGAAATTGGAGCGAAGCTCAATCGTCAATCTTACTTAACTCCTTGCGGTGAACGGTAGCTGATGTTCACGCCAAAGTCGCGGATGCGACCATTCAGCCCCATCATGCCTTGCTCTGACACAGTACCCTGACGGGTGCCAGCAATCATCTCTTCCGACATCTTCTTCATGTCGCTGATGCGCTGCAAAGTCTCTGGGTTGCTGCCCATGTAATGTCCTGGATACATCTTCTCGATGCCATGACGTTTCATGTAGCTCTCGATGCGGGTAGTGGTAGCCAGCAGGGTAGAGAAGTTGGTGGTGAGCAGCAGGTTGCCCGAGCCGAATGCATCGCCACTATAGCCCCACTTGCGTCCTTCCATCTCGAAGAAAGTGGCACTGCCTGGTGTATGTCCTGGGGTGAAGATCACCTCTATGTTGCGTCCACCCAGCTCGAATACCTGTCCGTCTTCTAAATAGTTCACCTTGCCTTTGTAGTCTGCCATGAACTGAGGCACATTCACCTCATCAGCTGCATTGATCCATATCTCGTCAAAATCATGGATGGCACTGCCTGTGTGGTCAGGATGTACATGTGTAGCGATTAGTGTGATAGGCTTGGAAGTGATGCCTTCCACAATCTTCTTCAGCCCATCAATCTTGGTACCTGCATCCAGCAGGATGGTCTTCTCATTGCCCTCAATGATATAGATGGTCTCGTTTGCCATCAGGTGTCCATTTCCTTCCCAAGTGTGTTCATCAATCTGGCGGATAATCACATCGGGTCCTTCATATACCACAGGCTCGTTGTATTTCAGCTGAGGCATCCCTTGAGGGTTCTGCGGATCGTTGGCTTCTGCCCACACGTCAGAGGCCTTCACAAAGGGAGCGAATGCTATGCTTGCGGCACCCATACCCATCAATTTCAGTACATTTCTTCTGTTAGTCTTCATATAATTGCCTTTTTTTAATATTTTTTCCACAAAGATATGGCTTTTGAATGAAAAAATCAAATGTTTAGTTTTAAAAACAAAGGGCTCCCCCTTTTTTCTGAAGGAACCCTTTGAACGAAAGAATGACATTAATTCCAACCCTTGTTCTGTTCCAACTGGACTCCAGAGTTCAGGTTGATGACTGTCAACGGAATTGGGAACAGAGTCCATTGTGGAGTGATACCATCCAGTCCACAGTCGTTTGTGTACATGGTATAGTGTGACAATTGGTACTTCATGTCTTCGTTAGTGCCTGATGAGCTGTCAAGACGCAGCAGGGTAGGCCAGCGGTGCTCCTCGTATGCCAACTCGCGTGCGCGTTCATCCAGAATGTCTCGCATGGTGATGGAAGAGTACATGTAAGAAGCCTGTGCACGCTGACGAACAGTGTTCAGAGCTGATACAGCACTGTTCATGTCGCCGTTGCGCATGTAAGCCTCTGCCAATAGCAGATAAGTCTCAGCAGAACGAGCCACATACATATCACGACCATATTGGTAAGCGAAGGTCTGCACACCGGCAAAAGCATGGTGAGAATCCCAGCCCCAACCGTCCTGCATGGCAATCTTGCAAGATACACGCATCAGGCGTGAAGGCTTCTGCAGCCATTCCTTCTTGCAGATTTCGCCATAGTGCTTGGAAGTCTTCTCCAATACGATAGGATTGCAACGCACAATCTGTGAGTTTCGCATATCATCATCGAACTGGCCTGCCCATACGACTTCATCAGAGTAGTCGGTTGTACCAACCAAACCCCAAGATGTACCGCCAAGGTAAGCGCCTGAGTTGCCACCGATAGACTCATCCATGTCGATGTTTGGATTGTCATGCCATGGGCCTGCTGAATCAGGCTGACCTTCAGCTGTATTCCAGATCAAGTCACGATATACTGCACCTACTGTAACACCATACATATAGACGTTACCGCCATCGTTTGACCACTGGTCGTAAGTAGGTCCCTGAACTGCCATCAAGCTCTCAGTATTACCTGCGCTGTAGTCATAGTTGCCCATCTGGAAGAGGTCGTAGTAAACGTTGCCCTCTGGCTTGTAGTTGGGAACGCCTAAGAAGCCAGTAGTACCGGTGTCAGAAGGATTGGCGCGAACGCCGAAGCGGCTGGTCATCAAAGGATGAGCTGCGATAACCTTCTGAGCGGCTGTGATGGCCTTACCATAATATGACTTGTCACCTGTCTCAACACCCTGTGCGATGTAAGCCTCTGCCAAATAGTGGTTGGCAATGCCCTGACCGGCACGCCCATCTTGTTTTGGATAAGCTGGCAAACCAGCAGCAGCTGCTTCAAGGTCAGCGATAGCGAATGCGTAAGTCTCCTGACGTGTGCTGCGTGCATAGTCGAACTTCAGCTCTTCTGTGTATTCAGGAACGATGGGCACACCACCAAAGCACTCTGCCAAGCGCAGGTAAGCCCATCCGCGGAAGAAGCGAGCCTGAGCCACTGCGTAGTTCTTGTCATCGGCGTTGTTCCAGTTCACCAATTCTATGCCGTGCAGAGCCAAGTTAGCCTGAGCGGCCAGCTGATACAGCTCGTTCCACAGAATGTTGAAATCAGAAGTGTTTGAGTTCAGTGCCATAAAGTTTGACATGAAGCCGGCAGCCATGTCAGGATCGCCGAAGCCGCTGTCAATGCAGTCTGAACCGTTACCACCCAGCAGGTTGCTGGCTGCTGCGCCTTCCACGTAGAGGTTGTGCCATCCAAACATGTAGTTGAATGAGATGTAGGCACGTGCGATGGCGGCATCCACCTGGCTGTTCTTCTCGAAGGCCGTCTCTACAGTGTAGATGGTCTTCGGCTCTTCCTTCAAGAAGTCGTCGTCTTTGCAGGAGCTCAGTACGCTTGCTGCTACCAAGCCTGCCATAAGGTAATTATATGCTTTCATATTCTTATTGTCTTATTTTTAGAATCTAACATTTAAACCGAATGTGTAGGTGCGTGGCAACTGTGAGGTACGGCTGCTACGGATTTCAGGATCACTGAACTCCCAGTCAGGAGCAATGAAGAACAGGTTCTGAGCAGATACGTATGCCTGTAGGCCTGCCAGACCAATCTTGTTCATCCAGCTACCCTTGAAGGTGTAGGTCAGGTTCACGTCCTGCAGACGAACGAAGCCATACTTCTGTACACCAGTGAACTTAGCCAGATCAGCCATAGCAGCGGGGTGCTTGGTGTCTTGGTTGGCCTCAGTCCAGAATGGGTGGTCCTCTGCGTTCAGGTATGCCATGTTCTCATAACTTACGAATGCAGCGTTGTTGATTGCCTTGCCATACTTGCTGCCGCTGAATGTGCCTGCAAACAGGAAGTACAGTGAGAAGTTCTTCCAAGTGATGGTGTTGCCCATGTTCAGCTGGAAGCTTGGACGGGTGTAACCCAGGATGGTACGATCGTTAGGGGTGATGATGCCGTCTCCGTCGTGGTCAACGTACATAGGATCACCTGGCTTGCCACCGTTAGCCTGCAGATACTGAGTGTCGCTCACCTGTGCCACGCGGTCGAATTCATATCCGTAGATGGCACCTAATGACTTGTTCAGGAACAGCTGGTTGGTGATGTCGTCGTTGCCGTCGCCGTAGAGCTCTTTCAGGATAGAGCGGCTCAGGGTGAACTGGAAGTTGGTGCTCCAGGTGAAGTCCTTCTGGCGGATGTTCATGGATGTCAGACTGGCTTCGATACCCCAGTTGCGAATCTTACCCATGGTAGCCTTCTGAGTGCTGATGCCTGCGCCCATCACAGGGATGGTACGGTCGAATATCTGGTCGGTTGTGTTGGCGATGTAAGCGTCCAGTTCGAAATGGATGCGCCCATTCTTCAGCAAGTCTGATTCCAAACCGAAGTTCCAGGAAGTGGTGGTTTCCCAACCCAGCATTGGGTTACCCAGTGTGGCCAAAGCCTGTGCAAACAGTGCCTGACCACCAAAGTAAGCAGTGTATCCACCGCTCTTGCCTACGTTCATCTGAGACAGGGTTCCGTAAGGCTCCAGTGACTGGTTACCGTTCTTACCCCAAGAAGCCTTGACCTTGGTGTTGGTTGCCCAAGGAATTGCCTGCTTGAAGAATTCCTCGTTAGAGATGGTCCAAGCCACACCAACTGCAGGGAAGGTACCCCATTTCTTATCGCTACCGAATACGGAGCTACCGTCACGACGGATAGAAGCGTTGAAGTGGTAAGTGTCCTTATAAGAATAGTTCACGCGACCCAGGTAACCCACGTTGTTGTGCAGGCGGTAAGTGATGCCATCACTTGAAACCTTCTGGGTGGCGGCGTTGCCCAAGCCGTAGAATCCCAGGGTGGTGTTGCCCAGACCTGAGAAGTCGGTACCCTCGAACTGACTGCCGTCCAGCTTGTCGGAGTCGCGTGTATATACAGCTGTTGCGGATACAAAGTGGTCACCGAACTCACGTGTGTAAGTCAGGATGTGGTCCATCACGTAAGAGGTGGTCTTGGCGTTGTTGATGTAGCCGGTAGCCTGGTTCAAGTGGCTGTCCAGCACGTCAGCGTTATAGTCCCAACCATCGCTCATTGAGATGTAGTACTTCTCGTGGTTAAAGCGGCGCTGCAACTGCTGGCGGATGTTGTAGTTGCCAGTCAACTTATAGCTCAGACCCTCGATTCCAGGGATCTTGATTTCAATCTCGCCACCCAGAGCGATGTTGCTGTTGCGGTTCTGCATATCTACACCGCCATCGATGTTCCACAATGGGTTCACGTCATCGGCAGTATGCTCGGTGATGAATCGGCGCAAGGTCTTGCCGTCCTCCAAGTAAGGCTCGCCCCATGGAGAGAAGTAGCGTCCATAGTATGGGCGCAGGCCATCCTGCTTCATGTTGGCCCAGTTGAAGCTCATGCCCACCTTGATGTAGCTGTTCACCTTGGTGTTTATGCGTGCGTTAACTGTGGTACGCTTATAAGTGTTGCCCTTGATGAAGTTGCCGTTATCAGAGAATGAAGCGCCAAACATATAGTCCATGTTTTCAGTAGCACCGCTCAGGCTCACGGAGTAGTTCTGGCGAACGCCTGTATGTGATACGTAGTCAATCCAGTCGGTCTCCTCACCCTTTTCATAGTTGGCCTTTTCCAGCTGTGTCATCCAGTTGGTGCTGCCCTCTGGCAACCCTTGGCGTGCGTTGATCAGCTCGATGTAGTCCTTACCGTTGCGGAGGCTTGGCTTGTAAGCTGCCTGAACCAGAGCGACTGAACCACGGAAGTTGATCATTGGCTTGCCCTGTGAGCCCTTCTTGGTGGTGATCATGATCACACCGTTGGCTGCCTGCGAACCATATGCTGCCAATGAAGTGGCATCCTTCAATACGCTCATGCTCTCCACGATGTTAGGATCGATGTCGTTAATGGTACCTTTATAGATAACGCCATTGACAACAATCAATGGGTCTGAACCACCGTTGATGGACTTCTGTCCACGGATTTGGATGCTTGAAACGTCGCCAGCTACACCCGTCTGTGTCATACTCAGACCTGGGATCAAGCCTCGCAGCATGTCGGCAGAGCTTGTAGGAGCCATGTTTGCCACAGCACCGTCAGCCACGTTCATGGTAGCCACAGAACCTGTGAAGTTCTTGCGCTTGGTTACACCGTAGCCCACTACCACCACTTCTTCCAGTGTCTCGCTGTCTTCTGCCAGTGTAACTTCCAAAGAAGTCTGTCCAGGTTCCAACACGATTTCCTGTGTTACATAACCGATGTAAGAAATAACCAGTGTAGCACCGTTAGGTACATTCTGGATAACCACTTGGCCCATCATGTCGGTAATACCACCGATGGTAGTACCTTTGACGATGACGTTGGCACCAATCACTTCGCCTAAAGCATCATTCACCTGAACAGTCACTGTGCTGCCGTTCTGCTGGATGCTCTGTACGCCTGTTGTCTCTGTTTCCGCTGCCACTATAGAAATAGGTGTGCATACAGCGAGGAAGAGAGGCAATGCGCAAAGTTTCATTGTTCTTTTCAAACAAATGTCTTTCATACCAGTTGAATTTTTAGATTAATATTGAATTTTCTGGTTGCAAAGTTAGTCTGATTCAAAAGACATTTTGTTCGTCGGTAAGTGGGTGTAGTAAGGATTTGAAAATGCAAGAGGCTGTTTTTAATCCTTTTGCGTTTCTGTAATAGTAAGTTTTAGTAGCGCCATACTTAAGCGTGGTTATGTTTACGCCCATACGCGGGAGAAAAAAAATCTCGAGTTAGAGCGCCAGTTTTTCCCAAAGAATGGGCACAGATACTTACGTAAATAAAAAGGTCAGGCCTTGGTAATGGCGGGTTTCAGCTGCTTCACGCTCAGGTCGAAATCTTCGTTTGCGGAAATGGCTTTGCTTCGCATCTTAGTGCGGGCATTATAGACCGTCTGCACGGAAACACCCAACATCTTGCTGATCTTTACGCTGCTGTCAATGCCTAAACGAATCAGTGCATAGATTCGCAAGTCGGTGTTTAGCCTGCCCTCAGGCTTGATGCTGATTTGTTCTTCTTCTCTAAGCAAGGTGTTGAACTGCTGGATAAAGTCGGGATAGAGGCGCAGGAACACCTTGTCGAATTCCGTCCATAGCTCCTGCAGATACTCGTTTTCACGCTGACTGGTTGCTGCGGTCTGCTTGATGGCTTCGGCATATTGTCCAGCCTTTAGCTTGCGGTTGATGTTCTTCTTCAGCGCATCCATCTTGTCGATGTAATCAGAACAAGTGGCGAAGAGCTGCCCGATGTACTCTTCCTTGATATAGTTGGCTTCGGTAAGTTCTGTGTTGGTTTCCGTCAATTGTTGTTCTTTAGCCTTTAGCTGTTCATTGCTTTGTCGCAGATTGGCTTCACTTGCCTTCAGCTGTTCATTGCTTTGCTTCAGCTCCTGGTGAAGTGAACGCACCTTCTTCAGTTCCAGCATGGTGACAATCAGTAATATGATGGCTAAAACAATGAATAGTGTCAGCAGGTAGTTTAGCATTTGGTTTCTGGCATTCTGCTGCTCCAAACGATCTTCCACCATTTCATGGAATTGCATCACAGAGCGTGCCAATGCTCCATCACCATTATATACATATTCAGGATGGTCGGCTTGAATCCTAAGGGTGGCGTTGTAGAAACGTGCAGCGTATGTCAGTTCGCCCATTTCTCGAGCTATGCTACCCAAATCTGCCAAATATGGCACATGTCGGTCCACCTGTTGGATTTTAGAAATCAGGCTAAGGGCGAAATACTTCAACCGGTTGTCTATGTCTCCATTTGCCCAGGCTGTCAGGGCTGTGCATTCAGTGATGTACTTATACCAAGGGTTCTTCTCATCCATCGAGTCGGCAAATCGCATCAGCTCTGGTTGCCATTCCTTCAATTCCGATGTGCCTGCAATCTGGTAAGATTTGGCATAATTGTAATAAGGAGAAGATGGGTCGGGCACCAGTTGTACGATAGAGTCGGCATAGGCTGTTATCATCGGATAGGGTGATGGCAGGTTGAATTGAATGGCGTAGTATCGCCAATAGGTCAGCTCTTCCATCAAGTATTTCAATTTGATGTCCTGACCCATAGGTAGCTCCTTTACCTTGTCGAGAGCCTCTCGGCTTTCATCGATCATGCCAGAAGTGTTGTACGTTTGTGACCTGAGAATGAGGCTCTCGGCTATCCAGTCGGTTCGTTTCAACTCTTCCGCTCTTTGTAAGTTTTTGTCGATATATGCCAATGCGCTGTCGGCTTCATAGCCCATATACATTTCAGCCAGCAGACGTTGGTAGATGTAGATGGATTCTCTGTCCATCGAATTGGCCAGTCGCTGGTGTATCTCGTTTATGCTGTTGTTGAAATCCTCTAAATTAGTTTCTTTGTTGTTCAGTGCCTCTTCCACTTGGGCAAAATAGAACAGATTTTCTTGCGTAGCAGTGCTATACCTGCCTGTACACGAACAGACAAGTATTAATGATAGGCTGTAGAGGATATGAATTGCTTTCATCGTATATTACTATTCAAGGAGCAAAGATAGTCAAAAATGAATTGATAGCTATACTTTTAGGAAAATAATTGAAAAAATTATCCTACTATGTGATTGTCAAGTGTCGATAATTTCCTAAATTTGCAGATGAAGAATGAACAATTAAATCGAAATAGCATGAAGAATAGTTTTTTTGCAGTTGATTTGGGTGCTACCAGTGGACGCACCATCTTGGGAACCTTTACGTCTGAGGGACTGGAGATGGAGGTGGTGAACCGCTTTCCCAATCACCTGATACCTGCCAATGGACATTTCTATTGGGACATCTACGAGCTGTATCGCAATGTCATTGAAGGACTGAAAGCCGTGGCGCAACGCGAAGATGTGAAGATTACTTCCATCGGCATCGACACCTGGGGCTGCGACTTCGTGATGGTGGGCAAGGATGGAGGATTCCTGCGCCTGCCCTACGCCTATCGCGACCCGCATACCGAGGGTGCCCCCGAGAAGTTCTTTGAAAGGATGCCTCGCAGTGAGGTGTATGGCCTGACGGGTATCCAGATCATGAACTTCAATACCCTGTTCCAGTTCGATACCCTGCGACGTAACCATGATGCGGCCTACGAGGCAGCTGAGAAGATTCTGTTTATCCCTGATGCCCTGAGCTATATGCTTACTGGAGAGATGGTGACGGAATATACCGTAGCCACTACGGCTCAGATTGTGAATGCATATACCCGCAAGTTGGAGCCGAAGTTGCTGGAGGCAGTAGGGCTGACGGAGGATAAGTTTGGCCGCTTTGTCTATCCGGGTGAGACAGTGGGCACATTGACCCCAGAGGTGCAACAGCTGACGGGGCTTGATGCCATTCCTGTGATAGCTGTGGCTGGACACGACACCGCCAGTGCCGTAGCAGCTGTGCCTGCCCAGACGGGTGATTTCGCTTTCCTGAGCAGCGGCACCTGGTCGCTGATGGGAATAGAGACGCAGGACCCTGTCATCAATGAGGAGTCGCAAGCCCTGAACTACACCAACGAGGGAGGTGTGAACAACACCATCCGCTTGCTGAAGAACATCTGTGGCATGTGGCTCTTGGAACGTTGCCGCCTGAACTGGACGGATGCCGACTATGCTGTGCTGAATGCCGAGGCTGAGGCTGCCGAGCCCTTCCGCAGTTTGATTCAGCCCGATGCGCCCGAGTTTGCCAATCCTGTGGATATGGAACAGGCCATCAAGGACTTCTGCAAGGCTCACAATGAGCCTGTGCCTGAAACCAGGGGGCAGGTGGTGAGATGCATCTACGAGAGCCTGGCACTGAGGTACAGAGAGGTGTTCGACAACCTGTACGACCTTTCCGATCATCCGATGCTGGCGTTGCATGTGATAGGTGGAGGCAGCAGGAACGATATGCTGAACCAGTGGACTGCCAATGCCGTGGGTGTGCCTGTGTTTGCGGGGCCTTCGGAGGCTACAGCCATTGGCAACATCATGCTGCAGGCTCTGGCTTCGGGAGCTGCCGACAGTGTGCCGGCTATGCGCCAGCTGATTCGCAGGAGCATCAAGATGCAGGGCTATCTCAGTGAGAATGAGAAGGCTTGGGAAGAGGCTTATCAGAAATTCTTGGATTTGAATAACATTAAAAAATAAAGATATGAGTAAACCATTAGTTGAAACAAAGGCAAGGGTGGGTGTGTTCTCCATCGCCTTGCAGGCATATTTGCCACAGTTCCCTCAGCTCGTTCCCGAGTTTGAGGCTCAGTATGCAGCATTCAAGCAGACATTGCCAGACACCATCGAGATAGTGGATGGCGGCATGGTAACCACCAAAGAGCAGTCGATGGCAGCAGGCGACAAGTTCCGTGCCGCTGATGTTGACTTGGTGATCTTGCAGATGCTTACCTATTGCACCTCTTATAATATGTTGCCAGCCGTTCGCGACCTCAACGTGCCGGTGGTGATTGTCAACGTACAGAAGAAGTTGGCTCCTGACTATGCCAAGACCGACATACCTATTTGGTTAGGTGAACTTTATGCTTGTGGTGCCATTGGCGAGATGGTGGCTGACTTGAACCGTGCAGGGAAGCGTTCTGCAGTAATCACAGGTGTGGTGGAAGGTGGCGACCCAGGCGTGCAGGCTGAGATAGAGGACTGGTGCAAGGCTGCCCAGGTGCGCCGTCGTTTCCGTGATACCAACATCGCACAGATTGGCCGTCCATATCCAGGCATGATGGACCTCTATATAGACGAGACCAACCTTTACCATCGCATGTTTGTCTATACCAAGCAGTTCGATTGGGAGCAGATGTGGGCTATCGCAGATAACATCACCGATGAGACTGCCATCAAGGCAAAGGCAGAGGACATCCTTAATACTTTCGACATCGAGGGTGGTGGCACCATCGAGAAGGTTTGGGATATGGCGAAGTATGTAGTCGCTTTCGAGCAGTGGGTGAAGGATGAGAAGTTGGGCATGATTGCCTCCCACTATGCTGGCTTTGCACAGGGTGTGGCAGGCAAGCTCGACTCGATGCTGATTCCTGCTTTCTCCATGCTGATCAAGCAGCATACGGCTTGTGCCGTTGAGGGCGACATGAAGGTGGCTATGGCGATGTCAATCCTGAAGACCATCTCTGGCACAGGTACGCTGGCAGAGATGTACTCCATCGACTTCCCCAAAGACATCTGCATCATTGGCCACTCTGGCTCTGGCGACTTCGATATTTCACAGGCTCGCAAGCCGACAATGAAGATTGTGCCTGTGTTCCATGGAAAGACGGGTGGTGGCTATCTCACCCAGTTCTATCCTCCTACAGGTCCTGTTACCTATTTGGCTATCACCCAGGATGCTAACGGCAAGTTCAAGTTTGTGGTGGCAGAGGGTGTGAACGAGGAAGGTCCTATCTTCATGTTTGGCGATACCAACATGCGAACGAAGTTCTCGTTGAGCTGCCGTGAGTTTGTGAACAAGTGGAGCGAGGCTGGTCCTACCCACCACATGGCAGCTGCTGTGGGTCGCCACATCGACACCATCCTCAAGGTGGCGAAGATTTTCGATATCGAGGTTGATGTAGTTTGCAGATAAATGATGAATGAAGAATGCGGAATGAAGAATTACCATAAATTCTTAATTCTTAATTCCTAATTCTAAATTTATGTATTATGGAGATTATCATTGGATTGTTGATTATCGCGATAGGTGCCTTCTGCCAAAGCAGTTGCTATGTGCCTATCAACAAGATCAAGGACTGGAGCTGGGAAAGCTATTGGATTGTGCAGGGCGTGTTTGCCTGGCTGGTTTTCCCATTGCTCGGTGCCTTGCTGGCTGTGCCTGAAGGGCATAGCCTGACGGAGCTGTTTGCCACTGCCCCCTCCTTCAACGTGTGGATGACCATCTTCTTTGGTGTGCTTTGGGGAGTGGGAGGCTTGACCTTCGGCTTGTCGATGAGGTATCTGGGTGTGGCACTGGGTCAGAGCATTGCCTTGGGCACTTGTGCTGGCTTGGGCACCATCATGGGACCTGTGCTGCTGAACATCTATTTCCCAGAGCAGAAGCCTTTGGAGAGTCTGACATCGGCAGTCATCATTGGTGTGGTGGTTACCCTGATAGGTATTGCCATCATCGGTATCGCTGGCCACATGAAGGCGCAGAGCCTGACGGAGGAAGAGAAGAAGGCAGCTGTGAAGGATTTCAACTTCCCCAAGGGAATTGTGATTGCCCTGTTGGCTGGCTTCATGAGTGGATGCTTCAACGTGGGCTTGGAGTTTGGCAAGGATATCAACTTTGGTGAGCTGACCAACCCGATGTTCAGCACCCTGCCTGCCACCTTGCTGGTAACCTTGGGTGGTTTTGTGACCAATGCCATCTATTGCTTCTATCAGAACAGTAAGAACAAGACTTGGGGTGATTATGGTAAGTCTTCCATTTGGGGCAACAACCTGTTGTTCTGTGCTTTGGCTGGCTTGTTGTGGTACAGCCAGTTCTTTGGACTGAGCTTGGGCAAGGGCTTCCTGACGGAGAGTCCAACGCTCACCACCTTTGCCTTCTGCATCCTGATGGCACTCAATGTGGTGTTCAGCAACGTGTGGGGCATCATCCTGAAAGAATGGAAGGGCGTTTCGCAGAAAACCATTGTGGTATTGATTATTGGCATTGTGGTGCTGATTGTCTCCACCTTTGTGCCGGAACTACTTAAATAATTGACGATTGACAATTAACAATTGACGATTAAAAACTATCATTATGACTTCGATTTTAGATAATAGACCAAAATTAGCTGCTGAGGTGAACAAAGTGGCTGAGGTGGCTGGCTACCTTTGGCAAAAAGGTTGGGCAGAAAGAAACGGTGGCAACATCACCGTAAATATAACTGAATATGTGGACGATGAGATGAAGGCAATGCCTGCCATCAGCGAGGTGAAGCAGATTGGCACCACCTTGCCACACCTGAAAGGCTGCTACTTCTATTGCAAGGGCACAGGCAAGAGAATGAGAGACCTGGCTCGTTGGCCTATGGACAATGGCTCCATCATCCGCATACTGGACGATTGTGCTTCCTACGTGATTATTGCCGACAACCCAGTGCAACCCACCAGCGAGCTGCCTTCTCACCTGAGTGTGCACAACTGGCTCATTGGCTCGGGCTCGCCCTACAAGGCAAGTCTGCACACCCATCCCATCGAGTTGGTGGCACTTACCCATAGCCAGAAATGGCTGGAGAAAGATGCCGCTACCCGCATGTTGTGGAGCATGATACCTGAAACCAAGGCGTTCTGCCCCAGGGGTCTGGGCATCATTCCTTACAAGTTGCCAAGCAGCGTGGAGCTGGCTGATGCCACCCTTGCCGAGCTGGGCGACTACGATGTGGTGATGTGGGAGAAGCATGGTGTGTTTGCCGTAGATGTGGACATCATGAGTGCCTTCGACCAAGTGGATGTGCTCAACAAGTCTGCCCTCATTTATATTGCTGCTAAGAGCATGGGTTTCGAGCCAGAGGGTATGAGTGATGAGCAGATGAAAGAAATGACGGTTGCATTTAATTTACCCAAATGAAGACAATACTTGAGCCCATCAAGCCTTTTGGCAAGCTGTTGGGCAAACAGAGGCGCAAGAAGGATGCCACCTATCGGCTCATGAACTTTGTGGTGCAGACCCCCGTGGATGAGGGTCTGCTCCTCTTGCATACCATGACCAAGGAGATGTTGCTCCTTTCGCCAGAAGAGCAACAGGTGTTTGAGAAGAATCCTGTTGACTTGCCTGAGCTGATAGACAAGTGGTATCTGGTGCCCACAGAGCACGATGACAGGAAACTGAGTCGCCAACTGCGAAAGGTAGCCAAGATGATGAGTAAGCCCGAGAAAGGCATCACGGGCTATACCATCATGACTACCAGTGATTGCAATGCCCATTGCTTCTATTGCTATGAGCTGGGGCAATCGCGCTTACCCATGAGTGAAGAGACGGCTCGGCAGACGGCACAATTCATCATCAACCATTGTGAGAAAAAGGCTGTGAACATTGAATGGTTTGGAGGCGAACCTCTCTTTAACAAACCTGTCATCACATTGATTTGCAATCTGCTGAAAGAGGCGGGGGTGAAATACACTTCGTCGATGATTAGCAATGGATACCTCTTTGATGCCGATACGGTGAAGGAAGCCAAGGAGCTTTGGAACCTGAAACGTGTGCAGATTACCATTGATGGCACCGAACAGATTTACAACCGAGTGAAGGCCTACATATACAAAGGGGTGAATGCCTATCAGAGGGTGATGGATAACATCGAGGGTTTGCTAAAGGCCAAGATAGCTGTGGCCATTCGCATGAACATTGATATGCACAATGCCGAAGATTTGGAGAATGTGGTTGATTATCTGCATGAACGATTTGGTAAGTCGAAGTTGCTGAGTCCTTATGTGCATACCCTTTTTGAGGACGAAAAAATCAAGGTGGCTGTTCTGCAAGACGATAAACGGAAGAAGGTGCTGGCACAGCGAAGGCACATTCACGACAAGTTGCATGCATGGGGTATGTACAATCCTGGTGTTTTCGAGCCTTACATCAAGACCAACAATTGTATGTCGGATAGCACCAACCATGTGGTTGTTCAGCCATCAGGACACCTCACGAAGTGTGAGCATTATACCGACAGTCACCATGTGGGTCATGTGGCTCAGGAGGGTTTTGACGAGCAGATGCTGGCCTATTTCAGGGCTGAGGGTGAGGAGCCTCAGGAGGCTTGTGCCACTTGTGCCCATTACCCCATGTGCTACTTCCTGAGTGCTTGTCCGAACCTGAAGGAGTGCTATCCTGAGATGCCAGCTGATTATGTGCATGAGATGCAGGATCAGATGCGGACTGTCTATGCCAGCTTCCTGAAACCCAAGAAGAATGCCAAGAAGGCGCAAAAGAAGAAAGAGAGTCAGCCCAAGAAGTTTGGGGTGATGAATTCGAAGATTGAGGTGGTGCCTTTGGCAAGTCATTATGTGGTGGCATTCAAGAACCCCACTACGCTTCACATGAATAAGGTGATGAAGCTCAATGCCTTGGGAGTGGATATTCTGGTGGGATATGTGGAGGAGCGTCCTGCCCAGGAATTGGCGTTGGAATTGGCAAAACGATATGAAGCTAATGCCGAGAACATGCTCCATGAGGTCACCAGCTTCTATGCCGATTTGGAGAAGTATTGATTGATGATTTCCTTCGAAGCCATGATTGATTTCCATCATATATGGTTTCTTTTGGAATAAAAAATGCTTGCCGATAAACAACATAACGATTTTTTTTGTATTTTTGCCGCTGATTTTGAGAGACAAATTAAAAAAGCAAGGAGAAAATGAAGAAAATGTTATTGATGATGGCTGTTGTAATGACCGCCATGTTAGCCGCTTGTGGTGGCAACAAGAAAGCAAATGAGAATGTAGCAGAAGCAGAAGCTGTAAACGAGAGCACCATCCGCATTAACTGTATGCTGACGGTGGATGCTGCCAATCGCGACAAGGCTGTTGAGTTGTGCAAGCAATTAGTGGCAGCTTCGCTAGGCGATGAGGGTGTGATTGACTATGATGTGTTGGAAAGTGTGACTCGTCCAACCAAGTTGATGATTTTCGAGACTTGGAAAGACCAGGCTTCACTCGACAAACATTCAGCATCTGTGCACTTCACCACGTTGGTGCCTCAGATTCAGCAACTCGGCAATCTGGAGATCAAGCAGATGGAACTGAAGAAGGATGTTCAGCTCGACCCAGAGAAACCTTTCCGATTCAACATCATGATGACCACCAAATCAGGTCAGCGCGATGCTTATATCAGTCAGGTGAAGAGCGTGATTGAGGGAACGCTGAAGAATGATGCAGGCAACATTGACTATGACTATTTCAACAGTCTGACTCGTCCGAACAAGACCATGCTGTTGGAAATCTGGGAGAACCAGAAGTCGCTCGATGGTCACATGAAGGCTCCTCACTTCACCAATCGTCCAGACACCAAGGATTTGATGGGTGGTGATTCTGAGTTTGCAAGAATGGCAGAATAATTTGTAATTAGCAATAAATAAAAAGGATAATGAAGAGGCAATTTTGGGGAAAAGTAATTTTACTGATGTCTATCATGACAATATGCGCTTGCGGAGGTTCGAATGATGATACAAGTGATATTGTCCTTGCGGATATTGGTATTATTCGTGTCAATGATGTTATGAGGGTTAGTTCTGCTAATCGCGATAAGGTCATCGATCTATATAAGCAACTGATCGTAGCTTCTATGGGCGACCCAGGCATAATCAACTTTGACATCATGGAGAGTGTGACAGACTCCAATCAATTGATCATGTTTCAGACTTGGAGAAACCAAGAGGCATTTGACAAACATTGCCAGACGGAACATGTCAACTCCATAATGCCTCAAATCCAGAGATACATAGAATTGGTAGATGGCAAGGAGTTTACCATCGAATCGATGGATGATATAGACCCGGATAAGCCTTTCCGCTTCAACGTGTTGATGAGGTCTGACAATCGTGAGGAATATGTCAAGATTGTGAGGCCTGTGATAAGAGAAGTACGCCAGCGCGATGAGGGTAACATGGGATATGATTTGTACAGAAGTCTAACCAACCCACATGAAGCTTTGCTGGTGGAGATATGGGAGAACAGGCTGGCATTAGTCAGGCATTTAAATTCTGATCATTTCTTAGAAGCACGTAAAAAGACAAAAGGGCTGGTGTCAAAGCAACAATATTTGGCTCGCATGCAAGAAGAATAAAATGATTTCAGTTGATAACCTGAAAGTAGAATTCAATGCAACCCCACTGTTTGAGGACGTGGGGTTTGTCATTAATCGTAAGGATCGCATTGCCTTGGTGGGTAAGAACGGTGCCGGCAAATCAACACTTCTGAAAGTGCTGGCAGGCCTGCAATCACCTACAGAGGGGCAAGTGTCGGTGCCTCGCGACTGTACCATAGGTTATCTGCCACAGGTGATGGTGCTGAGCGATGAGCATACTGTGATGCAGGAGGCCGAGAAGGCTTTCGACGACGTGAAACAGTTGCAGGATGAGTTGGAGAGGATGAACCATGAACTGGCTGAACGCACAGATTACGTGAGTGAGAGCTACCATGAGCTGATAGAACGATTTACCCACCAAAGCGAACGCTTTAACATGATGGGTGGTACCAACTATCAGGCTGAGATTGAGCGGACCCTGCAAGGCTTGGGCTTTGAGAGAAGCGACTTCGACAGGCCAACCCGCGAGTTCTCGGGAGGTTGGCGCATGCGTATCGAGTTAGCGAAGCTCTTGTTGAGGCATCCAGATGTGCTTTTGCTGGATGAACCTACCAACCACCTCGACATCGAGAGCATCGAATGGCTTGAGAACTTCTTGGCTACCAAGGCTAACGCCGTGATGCTGGTGAGCCACGACAGGGCTTTCCTGAATAATGTAACTACACGAACCATTGAGATATCTTGTCGTCACATCTATGACTATAAGGTGAAGTACGACGAATTTGTGGCGCTTCGTCAAGAGCGTCGCGAACAGCAAATGCGTGCCTATCAGAATCAGCAGAAGATGATTCAAGACACCACCGATTTCATTGAACGTTTCAGATACAAAGCCACCAAAGCCGTGCAGGTGCAGAGCCGCATCAAGATGCTTGAAAAGGTGGTGCCTATCGAGGTGGATGAGGTGGATAACTCCACCCTGAAGCTGAAGTTTGTGTGCTCAGACCGTAGCGGAAGCTATCCTGTGATTTGCGATGAGGTGGGGAAGGCCTTTGGTAAGCATCAGGTGTTCGATCATGTGAACCTTACCATCAATAGAGGCGATAAAGTGGCTTTCGTGGGTAGAAATGGAGAAGGAAAGACCACGCTGGTGCGTTGTATCATGCAGCAGATCAATGACTATACTGGTAAACTTACGATTGGACATAATGTGAAGATAGGCTATTTTGCCCAAAACCAGGCTCAGCTGTTGGACGAAGAACTCACCGTGTATCAAACCATCGATTATGTAGCTACAGGCGATTGGCGACTCAAGATACGTGATATCCTGGGTGCCTTCATGTTTGGTGGCGATGACATCGACAAAAAAGTGAAAGTGTTGAGTGGAGGAGAACGTACTCGTTTGGCTATGATCAAGTTGCTGCTTCAACCCGTGAACTTCCTCATCCTGGATGAACCTACCAATCACCTCGATATGCGCTCGAAAGATGTGCTCAAGGAAGCCATCAGTCAGTTTGAGGGAACAGTGATTGTGGTGAGCCACGATCGCGACTTCCTCGATGGGTTGGTGCAGAAGGTGTATGAGTTTGGTGGAGGTAAGGTGAAAGAACACTTGGGTGGTATCTACGACTTCCTGCGTGAGAAACACGAACAACTTCTGCGTCAAGGCACTGACGCCAATGTGAGTGAAAGAGGCCTTGATGCCCTCTTCACCCAGAAGGAAGGGGCTAACAAGTCTGCTGCTGAGGGATCCAAACAACCCAAGGCGGGAGCATTGAGCTATGCTGAGCAGAAAGAGTTCAACAAAAAGCTGAAGAAAGCCGAACGCATGGTGGAGAACTGCGAAGTTACCATTAGCGAGACGGAATCAGCCATCTCTATCCTGGAAGCCCAGATGGCAACCCCAGAGGGAGCTGCTGACATGAGCCTCTATGAGAAACATCAACGTCTGAAACAGGCTTTGGACAAGGCAATGGAAGAATGGGAAGTTGCCTCAGAAGAATTGGAAAAACTTAAATAACAACAATAGAAAAAATGAAAAAACTTATGACAATTGCAGCTTGCTGCCTGATGGCGGCATCATGCACCCAGCAACCAGAGCAGACCTCTGGCTTGCATTTGGAGAATTTAGACACAACAGTTCAACCGGGTACAGACTTTTATCAGTTTGCCACTGGCGGTTGGCAAAAATTAAATCCTCTGCCTGCAGAGTATTCTCGCTATGGCTCTTTCGACCAGTTGGCTGAGACGAACCAGAAGCGTATCAATGAGTTGGTTGAGACCCTGGCCAGTCAGGAGAACCCTGCGGGATCAGTGGCTCAGAAGGTGGGCGACCTCTACAAGATGGTGATGGATAGTGCTAAGCGTAATGCCGATGGCTATGAGCCGGTGAAGGCAGACCTTGCAGAGGTGGCAGCTATCAAGAGTGCTCACGATGTGTATGCCCTCTTGCCTAAGATGGGTATGAATGGCTCTGGTGCTTACCTGGGCATCTATGTGGGTGCTGACGAGAAGAACAGCATGGAGAATGCCATTCAGATCAGTCAGAGCGGCTTGAGCATGGGCTTACGTGACTATTATCTGGAAGAGGATGAGGCTATTGTGAAGATTCGTGAGGCTTTCAAGGAGCACGTTGTGAAGATGTTCAAGCTCTTTGGCTATAGCGATGCCGATGCCCAGAAGGGTCGTGATGTAGTGATGGAAGTAGAAACCCGCTTGGCAAAGGCTTTCCGCAGCAATGTGGAATTGCGCGATCCAGAGGCTAACTACAACAAGATGAGCATGGAGCAGCTGAAGAATGATTATCCTTCATTTGAGTGGGATACCTTCCTCAGTGGCTATGGCCTGAAAGATGTGAAGGAAATCATCATTGGTCAGCCTAACTCTTTGAAGGAAAGTGCCGACGTGATTGCAACCCTGCCTATCGACAAGCAGAGGATCTACCTGCAGTGGAAGGTTATCGACGATGCAGCTACTACCTTGAGCGATGAGATTGAAGCACAGAATTTCGACTTCTTCAGTCGCACAATGCGTGGGGTACAGGAACAGCAACCTCGTTGGAAGCGTGCCGTAAACGTGGTTGGTGGCGTGCTGGGTGAAGCTGTTGGCCAGATGTATGTGGAGAAGTACTTTCCTGCTGAGGCTAAGGCTCGCATGCAGGAGCTGGTGGCTAACTTGCAGAAAGTGTTGGGTGAGCGTATTCAGAATCTCGACTGGATGAGTGAAGCTACCAAGGCAAAGGCACTGGAGAAACTCTCTACCTTTACCGTGAAGATTGGCTATCCTGACAAGTGGAAGGATTACAGCAACCTGGATATCAAGAACGATTCTTACTATGAGAATGCGAAGCGTGCTTCTAAATGGTACATTGAGGATATGATGTCTCGCTATGGCAAACCTGTGGATCGCGACGAGTGGTTCATGACTCCTCAGACCGTGAATGCTTACTATAACCCAACCACCAATGAGATTTGCTTCCCTGCTGGTATCCTGCAGTATCCGTTCTTCGACATGAATGCCGATGATGCCTTCAACTATGGTGCCATTGGTGTGGTGATTGGCCACGAAATGACTCACGGATTCGATGATCAGGGTCGTCAGTACGACAAGGATGGTAACCTGAAGGATTGGTGGACAGAGGAAGATGCCCAGAAGTTTACGGATCGTGCACAAGTGATTATCGACTTCTTTAACAGCATCGAGGTAACCGATGGCCTGCATGGAAATGGTAGTCTGACTCAGGGTGAGAACATTGCAGATCACGGTGGCTTGAAGATTGCTTATCAGGCATTCAAGAAAGCTACCCAGGATAATCCGTTGCCTGTAAAGGATGGCTTTACTCCAGAGCAGCGCTTCTACATTGCTTATGCTACCGTTTGGGGTCAGAACATCACTGAGGCTGAAATCAGGAATCGGACTAAGAGCGATCCTCATGCACTGGGTAAGTGGCGTGTGGATGGCGCTCTGCCACAGATCGACACTTGGTACGAAGCCTTCGGCATTACCGAGAAAGACCCGATGTACATCGCTCCAGAGAAGCGTGTGAACGTGTGGTAAAAACTATAGTTTTTTAGCTGAATATGCCTCCTCACAAAACGGGGAGGCATATTTTTTGCACTATTTAATAAGTTTTTTACAAGCTGTCTCAAAAATTATTCGTAACTTTGCATCCTAAAATGCATTTGAAATTAATAACTTAAAACAATATTTGCGACTATGGCAGACGCTAAGAGAATTAAGACAGCTTTGATATCTGTCTATCACAAAGAGGGTTTGGATGAGATTATCACCAAACTGCACGAAGAAGGAGTGCAATTCTTGTCAACTGGTGGTACTCGCCAGTTCATCGAGGGCTTAGGCTTTCCATGCCAGGCTGTGGAGGATCTGACGTCCTATCCCAGCATCTTGGGAGGTAGGGTGAAGACCTTGCATCCAAAAGTGTTTGGTGGCATTTTGGGTCGTCGTGATGTGGAACAGGATCAGGAACAGATGCAGCAGTATGAGATTCCTGAAATCGACCTGGTGATTGTGGACCTTTATCCGTTTGAGGCAACAGTAGCAGGAGGCGCTACCCCTGAACAGATTATTGAGAAGATTGACATTGGCGGTATCAGCTTAATCAGAGCTGCTGCCAAGAATTATAAAGATGTCGTGATTGTGGCAAGTCAGGCTCAGTATGCTACGCTGAAAGACATCTTGATGGAGAATGGAGCTCAAACCACTTTGGAGGAACGCCGTTTGTTGGCTCGCGATGCTTTTGGCGTGAGCAGTCATTATGACAGTGCTATTTTCAATTGGTTTGATGACGGCGAAGGTGCTGCTTTCAGGGCTACACAAGATGTGCGCAAGGTGTTGCGCTATGGTGAAAATCCTCATCAGAAAGGTTATTTCTATGGAAACCTGGATGAGATGTTCGACCAGATTCACGGAAAGGAGATTAGCTATAACAACCTGCAGGACATCCATGCTGCTGTTGAGCTTATCGACGAATTCGCAGGTCAGACAGCTTTTGCCATCCTGAAGCACAATAACGCCTGTGGCTTGGCTGTTCGTGAAACAGTGGCTGAGGCTTGGAAGGATGCCCTTGCTGGCGACCCAGTTTCTGCTTTCGGTGGCGTGCTGATTACCAATGGTGTGGTTGATAAGGCTGCTGCTGAAGAGATTGACAAGATTTTCTTCGAGGTAATCATTGCTCCCGACTACGATGTGGATGCTCTTGAGGTGTTGGGCCATAAGAAGAATCGCATCATTTTGGTGCGCAAGCCTGTTGAGATGCCTGGTGTGCAGTTCCGCTCTATGTTGAATGGCGTACTGGTTCAGGAGCGAGACCTGAAGCGTGAAACAGCTGAGGATTGTCGTCCTGTGACTGAGAAGAAGGCTACATTGAAGGAAACAGAGGATATGCTGTTTGCCAACCGTATTGTAAAGCAGAGCAAGAGCAATGCCATTGTATTGGCTAAGAATGGACAGCTGCTTGCCAGCGGTGTGGGACAGACCAGCCGTGTGGATGCCTTGAAGCAAGCTATTGAAAAGGCGAAAGGCTTTGGCTTTGACTTGCATGGAGCAGTGATGGCCAGCGATGCTTTCTTCCCCTTCAGTGATTGTGTGACTTTAGCTGCTGATGAAGGAATCACAGCTATCATCCAGCCTGGTGGCAGCATTCGCGACCAAGAGAGTGTGGATGTATGTAATGAGCGTGGTTTGGCTATGGTAATGACTGGCTTCCGCCACTTTAAACATTGACAATTGACGATTGACAATTGACAGATTATTATTCATTGTTAATAATTGAATTAAATGGGATTGTTTTCTTTTACACAAGAAATAGCGGTTGACTTGGGAACCGCCAACACCATCATCTCTACAGAGGGTAAGATAGTGGTGGACGAACCATCAGTGGTAGCACTGGATGGTAGCTCTGGCAAAATGATTGCCGTGGGAGAGCAAGCCAAGTTGTGGTATGAAAAGTCTGACTCGAGTATCAAGGTGATTCGTCCGTTAAAGGATGGTGTGATTGCCGATTTCAATGCTTGTGAGCAGATGATTCGTGGATTGATAAAAAAGTGCCCCAGGAAACATGGACTTTTCTCTCCTTCTTTAAGAATGGTGATTGGTGTTCCCAGTGGTTCTACTGAAGTGGAGTTGCGTGCTGTACGCGACTCGGCTGAGCATGCTGGTGGTAGGGATGTATATCTGATTTTCGAGCCTATGGCTGCTGCTATCGGTATAGGTATCGATGTAACACAGCCCGAAGGTAATATGGTGGTTGATATTGGTGGCGGTACCACTGAGATTGCTGTGATTTCATTGGGCGGCATTGTAAGCAACAACTCCATCAAGATGGCTGGTGATGAGCTAACATCTGACATTCAGGAGTATATGAGCCGTCAGCATAACGTAAAGGTTTCTGAACGTATGGCCGAGCGCATCAAAATTAATGTGGGTGCTGCTTTGACTGAGTTGGGTGAAGATGCTCCCGACGATTATGTGGTGCATGGTCCAAACCGAATCACGGCTTTGCCTATGGAGGTGCCTGTATGTTATCAGGAAGTGGCTCATTGTTTAGAGAAAAGTGTTGCCAAAATTGAGACTGCCATTTTGAGTGCTTTGGAGCATACACCCCCTGAGCTGTATGCCGACATTGTGCACAACGGAATCTATCTGGCTGGTGGTGGTGCTTTGTTGCGTGGCCTTGACAAACGATTGACAGATAAGATCAATATTCCTTTCCATATTGCAGAAGACCCATTGCATTGCGTGGCAAAAGGTACTGCCAATGCATTGAAGAATGTGGAGAAATATAAGTTTATGATGAGATGAGAAGGCTCCTTGACTTCCTGATCAAGTATAACTATTGGTTCGTCTTTGTGTTTTTGGAAGCAGTGTGTGTTGTATTGCTACTTGGAGCAGGCGGATACCAACAGAGTGTGGTCTTCACTTCGGCCAACGAGGTGACAGGCCATGTACTTGAGATAGGAGGTAAAGTGAGTGGTTACTTCGGATTGCAGGAAACGAATGAGGCTCTGATACGTCGAAACACGCAGTTGGAACAAAGAGTGGCTTATCTGGAGAAGGTCATGCGTCAGCGACTGAACGATTCGGAGGCCTATGAGAGCTTGATCCGTTTGGCTGATTCCGCTTATCAGGAGTTTCCTGCAATGGTGATAGGCAACAGCCTTAACTTGCCTGACAATTACATCACCCTTGATGGAGGGCGACGCTCTGGTATTATGCCTGAAATGGGAGTGGTTGGAGCCAAAGGTGTTGTGGGTATTGTTTATAAGGTGACAGATAACTACTCGTTGGTCATCTCTTTGTTGAACAGCAAGAGCAGCTTGAGTTGCAAGATTGCCGATAGTGATTATTTTGGCTATCTGAAATGGGAGGGCAACGACCCTCGCTATGCTTATTTGAAAGATTTGCCTCGTCATGCTGAATTCAGCTTGGGTGACTCGGTGGTGACAAGTGGTTACAGCACAGTGTTTCCAGAAGGAGTGATGGTAGGCACTGTAGATGATATGGCTGACTCCAACGATGGTTTGTCTTATCTTTTGAAGATCAAGCTTGCTACCGATTTTGGCAATATTTCTCAGGTAAGGGTTATCTCACGACGTGGACAGGATGAACTGGATGAGTTGACAAATGACGATTGATGTAGCATGATAAACGATATCATCAACAAGATACTGTGGTTTATTGGGTTGATACTTTTGCAGGTGTTGTTGCTTGACAAGATTATATTGGCAGGAGTGGCTACCCCCATGGCTTATATCTACCTACTCATGCTCTGGAATCGTAACGGCATTCGATGGATTTTGCTGCTCACAGGTTTTGTGTTGGGCATTGTGATTGATTCTTTTGAGAATATGCCTGGAGTGAATGCTTCGGCTTGTGTGATGTTGGCCATGCTTCAACCTTTCTTCCTGAATCTTTTCATTCCAAGAGAACAGCAATATGAGCCATCGTTGGTTCCGTCATTGAAAACCTTGGGATGGGTAGGTTACCTCAAATATGCCTTGTTCTGTGTGCTCACACATCACTTGATGGTGTTGGCTTTAGAGTATTTCTCACTGGCTGATGTAACTGGATTGGTAACGAGGGTGGTTGGCTGTTCCGCTTTGACTTTGCTAATCGTTATGATGTTCGAGATGGTTAAGATCCACTGGGAGAAGTCATGAAAAAGAATCCGTTTGAAAATAGGAAATATGTGGTAGCGTTGATTGCATTTATGGTGGTGGCCATTTTTGTGACACGCCTCTTCTTTTTGCAGATACTCACAGACGAATATAAGCTAAACGCGGATAGTAATGCTTTCCTAAACAAGATACAATACCCATCCAGAGGTTCTATCTATGATCGTAATGGCAAATTGTTGGTGTATAACCAACCCTCGTATGATATCACTTTTATTCCTAAAGAGGTAACACAACTCGACACCCTCGACTTTTGCCGTACATTGAACATCGACCGTGAACAATTTCTCAAGCGAATGGCGGATGTGAAGAACCGGAGGTTGAATCCAGGCTATTCAATTTATACAACTCAGGTGTTCATGCGCCAACTTTCTGCCGAGGAATGTGGCGTGTTCCAAGAGAAGCTTTTCAAGTTTCCCGGATTCTATATCCAGCGACGCACAGAGAGACAGTATTCCTACAATGCTGCTGGTCATGCTTTGGGTGATATAGGCGAGGTTTCAGCCCGTGAATTGGAAAACGATGATTATTACACCCGAGGTGACTTTGTGGGTAAGCAAGGTATTGAACGTTCGTATGAAAAGTACCTGAGGGGAGAAAAGGGCGTGGAAGTGCTTCTGCGTGATGCACATGGCCGTATTCAAGGCCATTATATGGATGGTGCTATGGATAAACCTGCCATACCTGGTAAGAATCTCAAGTTGGGTTTGGATATCGACCTGCAGATGCTGGGTGAACGATTGATGCAAGGTAAGATTGGTGCGATTGTGGCTATTGAGCCTTCCACGGGTGAGATTCTCTGTATGGTGTCTTCACCCACTTTCGACCCTAGTTTGCTGATAGGTAGAAAACGTAGTGGCAACCATCAGTTGTTGATGAAAGACACTCGTAAACCACTCATCAACCGTGCCATTCAGGGAACCTATCCTCCAGGTTCTACTTTCAAAACTGCTCAAGCGTTGACTTTTCTGCAGGAAAATATCATCCAGGAAGATTCTCCAACTTTTCCTTGTGGTCATGGGTTCAACTTCAGAAATCTGCATGTGGGTTGTCATGGCCATGCTTCACCTATTTCACTGATACCTGCCATAGCCACTTCCTGCAACTCTTATTTCTGCTGGGGCTTGTTCAGGATGTTTGGCAATGAGAAATACGGCTCGTCACAAAATGCCATTACCGTGTGGAAAGACCACATGGTGTCGCAAGGCTTTGGCTATCGACTGGGTACCGACCTTCCAGGTGAGCAACGTGGATTGATTCCCAATGCTCAGTTCTATGACAAAGCGTACAAAGGCTCTTGGAATGGGTTGACGGTTATTAGTATTTCTATCGGACAGGGAGAAATTCTTGCTACGCCGTTGCAGATTGCTAATTTAGGAGCCACCATCGCCAATCGGGGAAAGTTCATCACCCCGCATATTGTGAAAGAGATTGAAGATAACCAGTTGGATAGCACCTATCTGGAATTTCGGAAAACCACCATCGACCGCCAGTATTATGAAGAGGTGGTTGATGGTATGCGTCATGCTGTGATAGGAAGCAGCGCTGGTGCCACTTGTCGTGCTTTGGCTAGTCTGCTGCCTGGCGTGGAAGTGTGTGGTAAAACAGGAACTGCTCAGAATCGAGGAAAAGACCACTCGGTTTTCATGGGCTTTGCACCGATGAACAATCCCAAAATTGCCATTGCCGTTTATGTGGAGAATGGTGGCTTTGGCGCGACTTATGGAGTGCCTATCGGAGGAATCATGATGGATCAGTATCTGAATGGTCAGCTTTCTCCATCGAATGAACGATTGGCTGAAGAGTTTGCCAACAAGGTGATTTATTACGGAGACGAGGAAAGATGAATAGACGTTCAATTTGGAAACAGGTGGATTGGATATCTATTGCACTGTACTTGACGATGATTGTTATCGGGTGGTTTACAGTGTGTGGCGCCAGCTATAGTTACGAGAATGCCGATTTCTTCGATTTCTCTACCCGAGCAGGCAAGCAACTGGTATGGATTTGCTGCTCTTTAGGTATTGCCTTTATCTTGATGATGCTGGATGACGATCTCTATGAAATCTTCTCCTATCTGATATATGCAGTAATGATAGTTTTGCTGATAGTCACCTTAGCCATTGCCACAGAGACAAAAGGCTCCCGTTCCTGGCTTGACATTGGACCTTTCAGGCTACAACCAGCAGAGTTTGCTAAGTTTGCCACTGCGCTAGCCTTGGCGAAATTCATGAGTGCCTACGGCTTCACCATACGCAATTGGAAGAATGCTCTCATTATTGCAGCGTTGATATTGGTGCCAATGCTAATCATCATTTTGCAGCAAGAAACAGGTTCCGCTTTAGTTTATGCATCATTTCTGCTAGTACTCTATCGCATGGGTATGCCTGGATCTGTGTTGTTTTCAGGCTTGGCTGCCACCATTTATTTTATTGTGGGTATCCGTTTTAACGGAGACATCATTGAGGGAACAACCTCAGACCTTGGCATTTTCTCCGTGATGCTGATGATTCAGTTCTTTGTTTGTGCCATGCTTGTCGTTTATCGTGAGAAATGGAAACTTGCCTTCAATCTGTTGGGAGGTTCTTTGGCTATCATCCTTGTGGCCTATCTTGTTTCTAAGCATGTGATTGTATTCGACATCATTTATGTGGAGTGGGGCGTATTAACGATTACGTTGGTCTATCTTTTCTACCTGTATGTGAGAGAAAGAAAATACACCTATCTACTGATAGCTTTGTTTGCCGTATCATCGGCTTCATTTCTTTATGCCAGCAGTTATCTCTTCAATCATTTCAAACCTTACCAGCAGGCTCGCATTCAGGTTACGTTGGGTATTAAAGAAGATCTTTCGGGAGTGGGATATAATGTGAATCAGTCGAAGATTGCCATTGGCTCGGGAGGCCTTTCTGGTAAAGGATTCTTAAATGGCACCCAAACTAAGTTGAAGTATGTGCCTGAACAGGATACCGACTTTATCTTCTGTACGATTGGCGAGGAACAAGGTTTCATTGGGGCTACAGGGGTACTCGTTCTATTCTTGGCGTTGATACTGCGATTGATTGTAGTTGCCGAAAGGCAGTCATCTACTTTTGGTTTGATATATGGTTACTCGGTGGTGAGCATCTTGCTGATGCACCTCTTTGTGAATATAGGTATGGTGTTGGGCATCACCCCTGTGATTGGTATCCCTTTGCCATTCTTCAGCTATGGAGGCTCCTCCCTGTGGGGGTTCACTATTTTGCTATTTATCTTTTTGCGTATTGATGCCAGCAGGAAGAGCTGAAATCTTTATTCCCACATCATGCACTCCTAACAGGATACTGTCGCTCATGGCATGAAATACGTTTACATGCCAAGTGCCTGCTGAGGTTGGAGGTAGAATGGTTTGGGCAATATTCAATTGATAGATCCCTCCTTGTCCGCTGCCTACCCAGTACCCCTTTGGAGCAGTTAGTTGAATGTTGTATTGGGTGGTTCTAGTCAACTGGGAGTCTGGTGAAAAGTACTGCATGCATATAGCCAAGTCACTATATGGATATTCCGAGGTGTGGCGTAGCTGCAAGGTCAACTCATGCCTCTGCAGAGAATCTGACAAGGGTATGTCAAATCTTGCCGTATCGCCTTGCCACCATTTCCCTTGGTTGATATGACGAAACTGATGATAACGTGTCTGGCTGTTGCATGAAGCCAACAGCCAGACTACCATCATTCCGTATGCTATCCCTAAACGAATGTTCATGGTCTATTCGTTTTCAGTTTTTTTCTCTTTATCCTCTTTGTTCTTCCTTTCTGGTTGTCCCTGCTTGGTCTGTTGACCTTGCTTAGGTTGTTGCCCCTGTTTGGGTTGATGATTCTGCTTGGTTTGCTCCTGCTTACCTTGAGTGTTTTGTTTCGGCTGTTCCTGTTTAGCCTGAGGCTGACTTTCTGTTGTTCCTGCCTGAGTCTTCACACTGCCTTGGGGCTTGTTACCTGCTTTTTTCTTCTTCTTTTTCTTCTTTTTAGCACTGTCGAAGCGTGTGAGGCTCTCCTGTTCTACCAAGTCGATTGTCTTGGTGGATCCAGGCTTGTTTCCATCTTCCAACAAACTGTCGGGCTTTACGCCTCGTTTGTTCATGCCAATAATCTCGAAAGCTCGTTTCCCACTGATGGTCACTGCATTGGTCAGATTTTGCTTATCGGTAGAGTAGGTGATTTGATTTGTCAAGATATCAGCCTTGAAGTAGAACCATTCGCCGTCCATAGTCAGCAGGGTAATTTCTTTTGAAGGCAAACGTTTCTGACTTTCCACATAGCAGTCAATTTCATAGTTCAGACAGCATTTCAGCTTGGCACATTGTCCAGCCAGTTTCTGAGGATTCAATGAAATATCCTGTATGCGAGCAGCACCTGTAGAGACACTTACGAATGAAGTCATCCAGGTAGCACAACAAAGTTCCCTGCCACAGGGACCGATGCCTCCAATACGTCCTGCTTCCTGGCGGGCACCAATTTGCTTCATCTCGATGCGCACATGAAAAACTTCTGCCAATACCTTGATCAGTTGACGGAAATCCACTCGCTCATCGGCAATGTAATAGAAGATGGCCTTATTGCCATCGCCTTGATACTCAACATCACCTATCTTCATTTGCAAGTGCAGGTCGAGGGCTATTTGCCGAGCCTCAATCATTGTTCTATGTTCGCGAGCTTTCGCCTCGTAGTACTTGTCTATATCCGTTTGGCGAGCTTTGCGATACACTCGCTTGATTTCGGCTTCCGAGCGGATGTTTGTTTTCTTCATCTGCAGGGGCACCAGTCGTCCTGTCAGCGTCACCACACCGATATCGTGACCAGGTGATGCCTCAACAGCCACGATGTCGCCTTTCTGCAACTGCAAGCCGTTGGAATTACGGTAATAGCCCTTACGAGTATTCTTGAATTGTACCTCTACATATTGGCTTTCCAGATCATTGCCAGGAATGTCGGCCAACCAATCGTAGGTGTTCAATTGGTGGTCTTGTCGGCCAATACCTTTGATGCACAACCCCTTACATATTCTATTTGTATTATATATCAATTCTTCCATGTCAATGGTTCTTTATTAAAACGGTCAATTGTAAAATCAAATCAAAAAACACCATTTTCGCATTCACATTCTGCTCGATATGCACTTGTGCTTCCTGTAGTTCGTACATGATGCCCATGGCATTATTCTCGCTAACAAAGGGAGCGAACTTGACGGTGAACTGCAACTCTGGAGCATTCATGTAATTCAGCTCTGGTCTATGCAGATTGCTCGTAAAGCTCTCTCTTATCATGCGTTGGGCATATTGCAGAAAGTCTTTCTGTTTCTCCCTTCCCATAGCAGCCATTTCCTCGCTCCAAGCTTTCATCTCTTTCACCTTCCTACTCCAGGCCAATCTCATCAACGAGATGAATAGATTAAACATCTCTTCATTTTCATTGTCAGCCGATAAATCCTCAAGAGCCTTGATATAGTTGCCATTGGCCATGTGTGCAATCACCCGACTTTCTTGAATACCAATGCTCATGCGTTGCAGAAGAGCACGACTGATGTCTTCTTCAGTCAAACGGGGCATTTCAATGCGTTGTGTTCTACTCAATATGGTGTCCAACATCTTCTGAGGTTCCTCGCTTACCAACAGAAAAAGTGTTTGTGCAGGAGGCTCTTCCAATAGTTTCAACAATTTGTTGGCACCAGCTTCTTGCATCTTTTCGGGTAGCCACATGATGACAATGCGCCATCCTCCTTGCACTGATTTCAGGCTCAGTTTACGCTGGATAATGTCACTCTCGCGAGAATAAATCACCGGTTGAGAGTTTTCCACATCCATCTGTTTGAGCCAGTTGTTGTAACTGAAGTATGGGTTTCTGAGCACCATCTCTCGCCAGGCTGTTATCCAGTCGTCACATGTTTCTTTTTTGCGGGCTTTGTTGGCAACAATGGGAAAGATGAAATGCACATCAGGGTGGATTAGTTGATCCCACTGCAGATTGGCAATCTCTCTCATTTCACCACTACAGCAAAGATATTTGGCTAAAGCCAGTGCTATCGGCATCTTGCCACAGCCTTCTGGTCCTGTTAGCAACAGGGCATGAGGCAACCGGCCTGCGTCTGCTTCATGAACAAGACGCTGTTTCACCTCCTCTTGTCCTATAATATCTTCAAACCCCATAATCGTCAATCGTCAATTGTCAATCTTCAATAAATTCCTCTTGCAATCTCCCTCACGCTATCTGCTGCTCCCAAAGCGTAGAAATGCAAACTGGGTACACCAGCTTTCATCAGTTCCCGGCATTGCTTGATACCCCAGGCAATACCTAAACGTTTCACTTCCTCGTCTGTTTGACAACGCAAAGCTTCATTGGTCAGTTCCGTGGGCAAATCCACTTTGAAAGTTTTGGGAATCACTGTCAGTTGACTCTTTCTGCTCAAAGGTTTGATGCCTGGGATGATAGGAATGGTTACTCCTGCTTCCTTGGCTCTTTCCACAAAACTGAAATACTTTTGATTATCATAAAACAGCTGTGTTACTGCATACTGTGCCCCTGCATCCTGTTTCTGCTTCAACCAATAAATGTCGCGCTCCATGTTTGGCGATTCTTCATGTTTCTCAGGATAGCAAGCCACACCGAAGCTAAAAGGTGTTTTGGTTACCAACATCTGGCTACCATCCACAAAGATGCCACGATTGAAGTCCGTTATCTGATGGGCTAAGTCCAAAGCATGTGCATTGCCACCCTTCTCGGGGGTAAATGTCTTCTCGTCTGGGGCTTTGTCGCCTCTTAGAACCAGCAAATCATAGATGCCCAGAAATTGAAGGTCGAGCAACTCGTACTCAGTATCTTCACGGGTAAACCCACTGCACAACACATGTGGCACCACTGTGATGTTGTATTTGTTCTTAATGGCAGCAGCCACAGCTACTGAGCCTGGGCGACGGCGCAAACGCTGGCGGGTATAAACCCCACCGCCCATATCTTTGAATACATACTCACTGCGATGGTCAGTTATGTTGATGTAAGCTGGGTCAAACTCCCTCAGCGCATCAATTGCATCGTATAGCTTGTCAATATTATTACCTTTTAGCGGAGGCAACAACTCAAAAGAGAATGCTGTTCCCTTTCGTCCTTTTATAATATCCAATACACTCATCTTCCTTTTGTCCTATCACCCTTACGGGGATTAAAAGTTCAACGGTTAATCATCTTCAGTTTCAGACACAGCATCGTCAAGTCATCCGACGGCTCAGCCTCTCCAACGAAATTTGCCACAGCCTCTTGAATGCCCAAGATTGTACCCTTTGCCGTAGTTGAACGATGCTGCATATAATTCAGCAGGCGATCGTCACCAAACTGCTCATGCTGCAGATTCTCTGCTTCATTCAAGCCATCGGTATAAAACAGCATCATGCTGTCCTCAATATCTTCCACGGTCTCACCTGTGAATTCCAGCCCGCCAAACAATCCCAATGGGGCATTGGCTTCCATTGGCAAGAACTCACCTTTATATACAGGAGGATTGTGTCCACAGTTGCAAAAGTCCAATCGGCCTGTCTTCAAATCCAAAGTGCCGATGAACATAGTCACGAACATACCCTGCTCATTGTTTTCCGAGAGGGTGTCATTGATCTGTCGTGCCACCTCTGCAGGAGGTAATTCCTGTTGAGCCACCACTCGGAACAAGTTTCGTGTCACTGCCATGAACAAGCTGGCTGGCACACCCTTGCCACTCACGTCACCTATGCAGAAATACATCTTGTTGTGCTGGATGAAGAAGTCGTACAGATCACCTCCCACCTCCTTGGCTGGAGTCATTTCTGCAAACAGGTCAATGTCATCGCGTTCAGGGAATGCTGGGAACATTCTGGGCACCATACCCATCTGAATCTCTCGCGCAATGCGTAGTTCACCTTCGATGCGTTCCTTATTGGCGGTGGTTACTGTCAGTTCGTCGATATATTTCACCAGCGATGCCTGCATGTTGCTGAACGAGTGACTCAACTGACCGATCTCATCCTGACGGTCGGTTGGCGGCAGGGTTTCGTCGAACTTACCACTGGCTATCGTTTCTGCCTGTTTAGCCAAATGGCTCAGCGGTTCCAACTCTTTCTCAAAGATACGACTGAACAGGAACAACATCAGCAACAGACCCACAATCAAGATGCCGGTCACAATATGTTGTAAGCGGTTATAGCTTCCAAAGATGTCGCTTTGCGGGCATACAATGGCTGTGCTCCATCCTGTATCTCCCAAAGGTTTATAGAACACATAGCTATCTTTACCGTCCATTTTGAGTTCCATCATGCCTTCCTCGCCCCTCAACATTGCCTTGCCAAGTGCGGTCAACTCGGGATTAGGCTTTTCCAACGTCTCAGTGAAAATTGTATGGGTAGAAAGCTTTGTGCTGTCAGGATGAACGAAGAATGTTCCGCCCCTGCCCAGCATGATGCTATATGAGTTTGGATAAGGCTTTACAGCTGAAATAGTCTTGGATAGCCAGCTCAGTGTAATATCCACCGACATCACTCCTACAAACTTACCCGTTAGCTCATACAGAGGCTTGCAATATGAGGTGATGATTTCCGATGCCACAACATCATTATCTGGGTTGCTGTCACTGTAAGGCTCTGTCCAGCAGGGCGCTTGCCTTAGCTTAGCCTGCTGATACCAGTCGAAATAGAAATACTGATAATGACTACTTCCTTCTTGGGTTGTCTGAATCGTATCGTTTTCATTCAATGAAAAAGCCGAGAAATATTGTCCTTTGTTTCTGAAGTAATACGGTTCAAAAGAGATTGAACATCCATTTAAGTTTGGGTTGTTAACCAGAATGCGTCTTGAATAGACAAACATCGAGTCAGGAGCATCCAAGTGACGTGCCACCAACCAGTCTGTATTATCGGTAGCAATCTTTACCTCATCCAGAATCGAGTTCACACGTATGGCTGTCGAGTTCAGCAGTTCAGTGGCATGGCCTATCGCCTCTTTTCTCACCGCATTACGACTCTCCGTAAACATATAACCCACGGCAATGATGAAGATCAATGTTGCAAGCAGCACTATCCACAGGCTCAACCTGCGTGCCAGAGACTCCCTTATATAATTGATTATTTTTTTCATGGTATTAACTCCTCATAAGATATTTCATTAGCCAGCAACCCATATTCATACATCAGCTGGTTTGCCTGTTCAACCATTTCTTTTTTCAACTTAAACTCCTGCTTACCTGTCTGCTGGTCGTATTGCAGGCGTATGATTTCCTTCAGCATCAGTCGTTGCATCGTACGGTTTGTTGGCACGTTTTCCTTTTCAACATACTTCATCACTATGTCTATGGCTTCCTCCTGATGCTGGGCAGCCCACATCCACCCCCGTTTGCTGGCTGCTGCAAAAGCTGATGCCAATATAGGGTGCTTCAAGTAGTAGTCGCGGGTCACATATACTCCGTCTTCCTGAATGTTATATTCGCCTTCGCTGAAGCGGAGGATATTTTCCTCTGTTATCTCCACCCCGGCTTGCATAAGTTGGTATAACTCATTATATGTCATCACCACGATGGCATCCAAGTCGCCCGACAGGAAAAGGTTAACATTACTTGCAATGCGCACCCATTCGAATCCATAGTCCTCTTTGATGTTCATGCAGATGGGCAGCTGGTCGAATCCGGCAGCCCAAATGCCCACACGCTCACCTCGTTGTGTTCGTAGGTCCACTCCTTCACGACTTACGATAGCCAAGGCGTTGTTCATTGAAGTTTGCAGGATGTTTACCAATGGGATGTTGTTGTCTATAATCTCCATAGCCTGTAACAATTGCAAGGTCGTTCCCTGGCTTTCGTTATTCTTAATGCGATCCATGGCCGAGTGGGTCACCGAGGGGTGTTCTATTGTCACATTTAATCCCGCATCGCGATAGAATCCCAATTCCTGAGCCACATAATATCCCGCGAACTGTGCCTGGGGTGTCCATTGGGGTGTGAACACAAATGCAGATGTATCTGATGACTTGACAATTCTTTCAATATCATCACTTGTCACCCCATCAACGCTATCAAATTTACCACCTGAATCGGTGTTTCCGCTATGCTTGCAAGCTGTTATCCCTGCAACTGCCAGCAGGATAAATGTCCATAATAACATCTTTCGCTTCATATTGTGTATAATTTGTGATTATTTTAATTGCCATTATGCACAGTGAGCTGTGGGAATGGGAAGCTGATACCTTCTTGGTTGAAAGTAGCATAAATCCTGCGATTCATGTCGAAATTCACATCCCAGTAGTCTGCAGTCTTCACCCAACAGCGAATCACTACATTCACACTGCTGTCAGCCAACTCTTTCAGTGCCACGAAGGGAGCTGGATCCTGCAAAATGCGGGCATCCTCGCTGATCAGCCTCTTGATCACCGTCTCCACCTTGTCGAAATCTTCGTTGTATTCCACACCAATAGTCCATTCCACACGACGGATGGAATTCACGCTATAGTTCACCACACTGCCACTGCTCAATCCTCCATTGGGGATATACACCTCTTTATTATCGGGGGTAGTGATGATGGTGTGGAAAATCTGAATGGCCTTCACCGTGCCGCTCTGACCTTGTGCTTCGATGAAGTCACCCACCTTAAAAGGTTTCAGCAGCAGGATGATCAGACCGCCAGCCAGATTGTTCAGGTTGCCGCTCATCGCCATGCCGATGGCTACACCTGCTGATGCCAGCAATGCAGCAAACGAAGTGGTTTCCACCCCCAGCCGTGCAGCCACAGCCACCAGTAACAAGATGGTCAGGGTGATGTTCACCAAGCTAATCAGGAACGACTCCACGCTGGCTTCCACTTTCCGTTTCTCCAAAATGTTGCGCGTCAGCTTCATCACAAACTTAATCACGAAGCGACCCACAATATAGATAATGATAGCACCCAGGATATTCCATCCTGCGTTCACACACCATGTTATGACACTCGTCAATGCAGTTTCAATTTGGTTCATTTGTTTTTTTTCTATTATTTTTGCTGCAAAGATAATAAAAAAAACAAAAAAAAACATTATCTTTGCAACGATTTCGTATAGGGGTGCCTAAAAAATGACGGGCTGAGATCATACCCATTGACCTGATGCGGGTAATGCCGACGTAGGGAACAGACCAACCGCTGTGGCGGATTACACAATGGATCATCCCCTTTTTATGTTGAATTAAAAAGGAAAGAAAGATGAAAAGGAACAATCTGATTGTATTAAGTCTGATGTTGTGGGCTGCTATGCATGCTTCAGCACAGAAGCAAGTAACCGACTCGTTGCGAGAGGTTAGTTTGGAAGGAGTAGAGGTACTTGCTACTCGTGCCAGCAAGACCACACCTGTGGCTTTCACCAACATCACTCGCGAACAACTGAAACAAACTAACTTGGGCCAAGACCTGCCATACCTGATTTCCATGACACCAGGTGCCATCACCACCAGCGATGCAGGAGCCGGCATTGGATATACCACTATCCGAGTGAGAGGCACTGATGCGACTCGCATCAATGTCACTGCCAATGGAATCCCCATGAACGATGCCGAGAGTCATGGAACGTTTTGGGTGAACATGCCTGATTTGGCGTCCAGCGTGAAGGACATCCAAGTACAGCGTGGAGTGGGTACAAGTACCAATGGCGCAGGTGCTTTCGGTGCCAGCATCAATATGCAGACTGGAGGACTTTCCACCATGCCTTACGCCGAGGTGAACGCTTCTGCCGGCTCGTTTGGCACACACAAGGAAACATTGAATGTGGGCACGGGCTTAATCAACAACCATTGGGCTTTCGATGCGCGTCTCAGCAACATCTCTACCGATGGCTTCATCGACCGTGCCAGTGTACGGCTTAACTCCTACTACCTGCAAGGGGCATGGTATGCCGACAATACCAATATCAAATTCATCACTTTCGGAGGCAAGGAACGTACCTATCATGCTTGGAACTATGCATCGAAGGAGGAGATGAGGGTGCATGGCAGAACTTACAACTCTTGTGGTGAATATATTGATGAACAGGGGAACATACAATATTACAAAGACCAGACCGACAACTATTCGCAGACGCACTATCAGTTGTTGCTGAACCATAGCTTCTCCAATGCATTGAAACTGAATGTGGGCTTGCATTATACCAAGGGCGATGGCTACTACCAAGAGTATAAGATGAATCGCAAACTGGTAGAATACGGGATGAAGCCTTTCGAATATAATGGCGAAACTATCAAGAAGAGCGACCTGGTGCGCAAGAAAATCCTCGACAACTGGTTCTTAGGCGGAGTGTTCTCCCTGAACTACCAGCAGAGCGGTTGGAACGCTTCCTTGGGTGGAGGCATCAATCGCTATGATGGCGACCATTACGGACGTGTGCTCTGGGTGAAGCAATCAGGTGGTGATGCCAACCCAGACCGCAATTATTATTTCAACAATGCCGTGAAGAACGAAGGCAATATCTATGGTAAGGCCAGCTATACCTTTCTAAATGGCCTTACGGCATACGCTGACTTGCAATATCGTAACATCGACTATAAGATTAAGGGTGAGCACGATAAGATGGATGGCGATCATCATCAGATTTTTGATGTGCACGATCGTTTTAGCTTCTTCAACCCTAAGGGTGGCTTGTCCTGGCAACTCAATTCTCACCATCGCATTTATGCCTCTGTGGGTGTGGCGCACAAGGAGCCTACCCGCAACAACTATACCGATGGAAACAGTTACGATCCACCTACGGCTGAGCGATTGACCGACTATGAGTTGGGCTACAGCTATACAGGCTCTTGGTTCAATGGCGGCATCAACTTGTATTATATGGATTACAAAGACCAGTTGGTGCTTACTGGCGAACTGAACGATGTGGGTGAGGCTATGGCGGTGAATATGCCAGACAGTTACCGCATGGGTGTGGAACTGATGGCTGGCATCCGCTTGCCGATGGGTTTCCAGTGGGAGGCCAATGCCACCTTCAGCAAGAACCGCATTCAGAACTTCGTGGAGACGCTTTACGATGATGATACCTACGAGGCTTGGCGCATCGATCATGGCGATACCCACATTGCCTTCTCTCCCAGTGTGATAGTGAACAATCGACTCGCCTACAGCTATAAAGGATTCAATGCTGCCTTGCAGACGCAGTATGTGAGCCGTCAGTTCATGAGCAATGCCGATGTTACGGAAACCCTGCTCGATGCCTACTTCGTCAGCAATCTCAGCTTGGACTATACCTTCCAGATGCGTGCCGTAAAAAACATCACCATTGGCTGCACCATCTATAATATCTTCAACGAAGAGTATGAAAACAACGGTTATGCTGGCAGCGGATATTATACAGATAATGGCAAGAAGGTCAGGTATAATTATGCAGGCTATGCGGCTCAAGCTGGCATCAATGCCTTGGCACATGTTACATTAAGATTCTAATTATCAATCGTCATGAACATCGACTTTCTCGACATATTTACCACCATTCTCGGCCTAATCTATATCTGGCTGGAGTATAAGGCCCACATAGGCCTGTGGGTCGTAGGCATCATCATGCCTGCTCTCGATGTGTATCTTTACTACAACCACGGACTGTATGGCGATGCGGGTATGGCGGTGTATTATACCTTGGCTGCCCTTTATGGTTATATAGCTTGGAAGCTGGGTAACAAAAAGAGCAAGGCACCTCTCTGTATCAGTCATACTCCCAAGCGTTTGTATTTACCCATCTTGGTGTTCTTCTTTGTGGCATGGGGCTTGACCTATTATGTACTGGTTACATGGACCAACTCCACAGTGCCTGTGCTCGATGCTTTCACCAATGCCCTTTCCTTCGTTGGCCTTTGGGCGTTGTCGCGCAAGTACATCGAGCAATGGTTCTTCTGGATTATTGTCGATGCTGTCAGCTCTGCCCTCTATTTGCAGAAAGGCATCCCTTTCAAGGCAGCTCTCTATGCTCTTTATGTGGTGATAGCTTGCTTTGGTTATTTCAAATGGAAAAAAATGATGAAAGATGAAAAAGTGGAATAATGTGATATTGGCTGCTGGCAATTATCCAGAGCATGAAATTCCTTTGCGGATATTGCAAGAGGCAGAAACGGTGGTTTGCTGTGATAGTGCCGCAGAAAGATACCTGGCTGAGGGGAATGTCCCCACCGCCATTGTTGGCGATGGCGACTCCCTGTCAGAAGAACTGAAGTTGCAATATGCCAGCATTTGGCATCACGAGGTGGAGCAAGACACTAACGACCTGAGTAAGGCTATGCGATTCCTGACCAGACAAGGCATCAAACAGTTTGCCATCCTAGGTGCTACAGGCAAACGCGAGGACCATACTTTGGGCAACATCTCCCTGCTCATCGACTTCATGCAGCAAGGCCTTGATGTGCAAATGTTCACCAATCATGGCGTTTTCATTCCCTGCCAAGGTCAGCGCTCTTTTCAAGTGGAGATAGGTCAGCAGGTATCCATCATCAGCTTTGGAGCCCAAGGTTTTAAAGCTCAAGGGCTGAAATATCCCCTTCATGATTTCACCAACTGGTGGCAGGGTACTCTCAACGAAGCGACAGAAACAGAGGTAACCATCTATGCCCAAGGAGACTACTTGGTCTATTTGGTATATGGTTAAAGCCTTCTTTAGTCAAAAGTATTACTCATTCATCAAGAAAGACTTGAAGTCTACGAATTGGCTGGTCATGTCGATGCTTTGCTTGGTGCCCTTCATGAAGTCCTGCAAACGCTGTGGGATGCTGACGGGCTGACCGATGATGCCTTCTACGGTATCCTTGAACTTGGCTGGATGGGCGGTTTCGATGAAGAAGCCGGTTTCACCAGGACGCAGACCTTCACGTAAAGCACGATGGCCGCAAGCACCATGAGGGTCGAGTAGGTAACCATTGGTTTCATAGACACGACGAATCTCATCGGCAATCTCTTCGTTGGTATAGGTGGCACCGTTGATATCCTGACAGATAGCAGCATGGCTATTTTCATAAAGCGCCAGCACACGGGCAAAGTTGCTGGGGTCGCCCACATCCATAGCATTGGCAATGGTGGCGATGCTGGGGCGTGGGTTGTATTGACCAGTCTGCAGATACTGGTAGAAAATGTCGTTGCGGTTGTTGGCAGCTATGAAGCGTTTGATGGGCAGTCCCATGCGCTTGCCGAAGAGACCTGCAGTAATATTGCCGAAATTGCCGCTGGGGACACAGCAAACGATTGAAGATTGACAATTGACAATTGACAATTGACAATTCTTCATTAATTGTGCAAGTGCCCAGAAATAGTAGAAGGCTTGGGGCAGGAAGCGAGCTACGTTGATGGAGTTGGCACTGGTAAGCTTCATGTGAGCATTCAGCTCTGCATCCATGAAAGCGGATTTTACCAAGCGCTGGCAATCGTCGAAATTGCCATCCACCTCTAAGGCAGTGATGTTCTTGCCCAAGGTAGTGAACTGTTTCTCTTGTATCAGACTTACCTTGCCTTTGGGATAGAGCACATAAACGTGGATGCCAGGAACGCCTAAAAAACCATTGGCTACAGCACTACCAGTATCACCAGAAGTAGCAACAAGGACGTTAACCGTCTGCTGTTGGTTACCAACAAAGTAGCCCAGCATGCGTGCCATAAAACGGGCACCAACGTCCTTGAAGGCGAGAGTGGGTCCGTGAAACAGCTCTAAGGAGTAGATGTTGTCGCTCACTTTCACCAAAGGAATATCGAAACTCATGGTGTCAAACACTATCTGCTTCAGCTTGTCGGCTGGGATGTCTTCGCCAAAGAAAGCTTGGGCAACGGCAAATGACACTTCTTGCAGGGTCATTTGTGACATGTTCTCGTAAAATGCTGCAGGCAGGGCATTGATTCGCTCAGGCATGAACAAACCCTTGTCGGCTGCAAGTCCCTTAACCACTGCTTCTTGCAGGGTTACATCAGGAGTCTGGTGGTTGGTGCTATAGTATTTCATATCTTCATCAGTTCATTCATAAATTCATTGTATTTCAACAGGCCGTAGGCACCATTAATGCAACTCACCTCGTTGAAAGTCTGCACTTCATCGGGTTCGATGCCATTATACCATATTAAAAATGGTACTGGCTCGGCCAGGTGGATGCGCACCTCCACGGGAGTGGGGTGATCAGGCAATACAGCGATGCACACGGGTTCGTTCATCTGCTGCACAGCTTTGTAAATAGGCTTTACGATGCGGCTGTCGAGATCCTCGATGGTGTGCAACTTCAAGTTGAGGTCGCCATCATGTCCTGCCTCATCGCTGGCTTCTACATGCAAAAACACGAAATCGTCGTGCTTCAGGGCTTCGATGGCAGCTTGTGCCTTGCCTTCGTAGTTGGTGTCAGCCAAGCCTGTGGCACCTTCAACTGGGATGTCCTTCAAACCTGCATATTTGCCAATACCCTTAATGAGATCGACAGCTGTGATGACATCCCCTCGTTTGATTTGCGGATACATCTCCATAAGGGTCTGCATCTGAGGACGATATCCTCCGCTCCAAGGCCAAATGGAGTTGGCAAGGCCTTTACCCTCTTTAGCTCTTTGGAGGTTGATGGGATGCTTGGGGAGCAGTTGCTGCGATTCGAGGATGAGCTTGGTTAAAAGAGCTGCGGTTGATTGACCATTGACCATTTTCGGCAACAAAGGTTCCCACGGCTCATCAGGATGATCGTGAGGAGGTGCGCAATCAACGTCTTTGCTAGCACCTTTGATAACCAAGAGGTGACGATACTGGATGCCTGGAATGAACTTCACAAACTCGTTGCCCAAATGCTCGTCGAGGTATTGGATAAGCTGAGTGCCCTCTTCGGTGGTGAGGTGAGTGCCATGATGGTTTTTGATTTTGCCATCAGCCAAGGTGATGATGTTGCATCGCATAGCCAGGTCGCCTGGCTGCATGTCGTAACCAATGGAAGCAGCTTCCAAAGGGCCTCTTCCCTCATAAACCTTATTCATGTCATAGCCTAAAATGGTGGTGTTGGCTACTTCAGAACCTGGGGTAAAGCCCTCAGGCACTGTTAATAGGCGGCCACATCGTCCTGCCTTGGCCAGCATGTCCATCACTGGGGTGTGGGCGTGTTGCATGAGGGTCTGACCACCCAGTCGTTCCACTGGATGGTCGGCCATGCCGTCACCTAATATAATAATGTGTTTCATAATTAATCGTCAATCGTCAATTGTCAATTTTCAATTTTCAAACGTTAGCAATCGACATAATATCTGCAAATACACCAGCTGCTGTTACACTGGCACCAGCGCCATAGCCCTGAATCATCATGGGATATTCGTGGTAACGCTCGGTGGTGAGCAGGATGATGTTGTTACTGCTCTCTAAACCATAGAATGGATGGTTGTTGGCCACTTCTTCCAATCCCACAGTTGCCTTGCCCTCGTTGAGTCGAGCCACAAAACGCCAGCGCTTGTTCTGCTCGGCCAACTTTTGACGACGTGCTTCGAAGTCGGCATCCAACTCGGGGATGCGCTTCCAGAAATCATCAAGCGAGCCCTGCATCAACTCGTCAGGGATGAAGAGATGTTTCTCTACATCTTCCTGATCGAGGCGATAACCTGCCTCGCGTCCTAAGATCACCAACTTGCGGATCACATCCGTTCCACTGAGGTCGATGCGTGGGTCTGGCTCAGAGAAGCCTTTTTGCTTGGCCTCTGTAATGGCTTGGCTCATACTGGTTTCTGCACTCAGGGCATTGAAGATATAATTCAGTGTGCCACTTAGCACAGCCTCAATTTTCAGAATCTTGTCGCCACTGTGAATCAAGTCGTTGATGGTATTGATGATGGGCAAGCCTGCACCTACATTGGTTTCGAAGAGGAACTTCACTCCACGCTGATGTGCCGTTTGTTTCAGACGCATGTAATTTTCATAGGGCGAAGATGCCGCTATCTTATTGGCTGCCACTACAGAAATGTTGTGCTGCAATAGTTCCTCATACAGGGATGCCACTCCGCTGCTGGCTGTACAATCCACAAACACAGCATTGAAAATATTCATACCTGTAACCTCGTCCAACAGACCATTGAGGTCGCAATCCTTGCCTTTCTCTAATAATTCGCGTTTGTAGTCTTTCAAGTTGATGCCCTCGCGTGTGAACAAGCCTTTCTTGCTATTGGCGATACCCACCACGTTGAGCTGCAAGCCATTCTCGCGCATCAGCTTCTCACGCTGACTCTCAATTTGGGTGATGAGGCTGTGTCCCACTGTGCCGATGCCACAGATGAACAGGTTCAATACTTGGTATTCTGACAGGAAGAAGGAATCGTGAATCACGTTCAGCGACTTCCTCAACAGTTTCTTATTCACCACAAATGAGATGTTGGTCTCGCTGGCACCTTGTGCACAGGCGATGACACTGATACCGCTTCGACCCAAGGCTCCAAAGAGCTTGCCGGCTATGCCTGGAGTATGCTTCATGTTCTCGCCTACGATAGCCACTGTGGCCAAGCCATATTCTGCTTTCATGGGGAACATCTCACCCATCTCGATTTCTTTGCTGAATTCCTTGTCGAGCACTTCGCAAGCCGTAACGGCATCAGCTGTGCGCACACCGATAGAGGTGGAGTTCTCACTGGATGCCTGGCTCACCATGAATACACTGATGCCATGCTCGGCCAACGTACTGAAGATGCGACGGTTCACACCAATCACACCCACCATGCCGAGACCTTGCACAGTGATGAGGCAGGTGTCGTCGATGCTACTGATACCCTTGATGGCCTTGCCACTACCATTGGCTGTGCCTTGGCGTATGATGGTTCCCTTGGCTTCAGGGTTGAAGGTATTCTTAATGAGAATAGGAATGTTCTTGTGATAAACTGGCCAGATGGTGGGTGGGTAAACCACCTTGGCACCGAAGTTGCAGAGCTCGGTTGCCTCGACGTAAGTCAGACTGCTGATGGTATAGGCTCCATGAATCACGCGTGGGTCGGCAGTCATGAATCCATCCACGTCAGTCCAGATTTCCAGACTCTCTGCATCCAAGGCAGCTGCAACGATAGCGGCGGTATAGTCGCTACCTCCACGTCCGAGGTTGGTCACCTCACCTGTATTCTTGTCGGTGGCGATGAAACCTGGGATGAGGGTGAGCTTGGGCAGGTCGCTTAGCTGCTCCTTCACCAGTTGGTTGGTCAGGTCGGCATTCAAGATGTGTTTGCCTTGCTTGCGCTCTGTCTTGATGAACAGGCGGGAGTCTTTCCATTGGGCACCAGTCACCTCTGCCACGATAAGACTGGAGAGGCGTTCGCCATAGCTCAGGATGGTATCGTTGGTTTTGCGGCTCAGGTCCTTGATGAGGTAGATGCCTTGGAAGATGTCACGAAGCTCGCCCAGCAGCTGTTCCACCTGAGCCATCAAGCCGTCATAACGGTCGCCTGCGGCAATGTTGTCGTTGATCAGGTCATAATGTCTTTGTGTCAAGCTGGCCAATTCCTCTTCGTAAGCCTTGTTGCCTTCAGAGGCCATCTTAGCGGTCTTGATGAGCTGGTCGGTTACCCCTCCGAGGGCTGAAACCACCACAATCACTTGACCTTGCTGATTGCCAACAATCTGTTTGACGTTCCTGATACTGGCGGTGGTACCCACTGATGAACCACCGAATTTCAATACTTTCATCTGCTAATTCTTTAAATTTGGCGACAAAATTACGAATAAATTGAGAAAAATGCTAAATAATTTTGTATATTCGCAACCTAAACTGTGATATTTTATGACTATGAATGCTGATAACACATCGATTTTGCTGGTCTATACAGGGGGTACCATCGGTATGATTGAGAATCCAGTGACTGGTGCTTTGGAAAACTTCAGCTTTGAACAGCTCAAGAAACATGTGCCCGAACTGCAGAAGTTCAACTTCAACATCGACAGCTGTCAGTTCGATAAGCCCATGGATTCGTCGGATATGGATGCCAAGGCTTGGAGACGCTTGGTGGACATCATTGTGAAGAACTATGACAGATACACGGGCTTTGTGGTGCTGCATGGCACTGATACGATGGCTTTCACTGCTTCGGCACTGAGTTTCATGATGCGTGGGTTGACGAAACCTGTGATTCTGACGGGTTCTCAGCTACCTATTGGTGTGATTCGAACTGATGGCAAGGAAAACCTGCTGACGAGCTTGGAGATTGCTGCAGCTCACAGGCCAGATGGTGAGCCAATGGTGCAGGAGGTGTGTGTGTATTTTGAGAATAAGTTGATGCGAGGCAATCGCACCACCAAGCTGAATGCTGAGGATTTCAATGCTTTCCGTTCATACAACTATCCCGATTTGGCTACGGTGGGCATCCATATCAAGTATAACCAGAATGCCATCCATTATGATGAAGTGAAAATGCCGTTAGAGGTGCATACCGAGATGAACACCAGTGTGGCCATCTTGAAGCTGTTCCCAGGCATTCAGGAAATGGTGGTGCGCTCTGTCTTGTCAATCAACGGCTTGAAGGGTGTGGTGCTTGAAACCTACGGCAGTGGCAATGCACCCCGCAAGGATTGGCTGATTGATTGCTTGAGCGAGGCCACCAGTCGAGGGGTGGTAATTGTGAATGTTACTCAGTGTAAGAGTGGTATGGTAGATATGGACAGATATGAAACGGGCTATCAGCTGAAGTCGGCTGGGGTGTTGAGTGGCTATGACATCACCACCGAAGCTGCCCTCACGAAGCTGATGTTCCTGTTTGGAGAAGGCTTGTCTGTGCAGGAAGTTCGCGAGGGCATGATGCATTCGTTGGTGGGAGAAATATCGATGTAATTATTTCTTTTCTCCCAGCACACACCAGCGGATGAAGGGTATGCGACGGATGATTTCGTACATTAATGGCGACAGGGTGAATACTGCTACTGTCAAAATGAGGTAGATGGCCAAGGGTGGCAGGGTAGTATATAACTTCAGCACATAGCCCAGACCTGCTATCACCAGATAGTGCATCACATAGATGCCGAAGCTGCTTTTAGTCATATATCCCGCAAAGGCGTTGGTCTTGTCAAAGCACATCTTAAACCAGCCCATCATCGCCAAGCAGGCCATCCAGCCATAGATGCAGTGCGGCACACTGGCCAGATACTGAGGCTCGGTATTGTTCTCTCCAAAAGTGGTGGCAATCAGATAGACACCACTTGCTAAGGCGCACACCACGAGTGGTATCCACCACTTGCCTAAGGTTTCCTGCACTGCATCGTGCGAGAACACATAATAGCCCATCAGGAAGAAGATGAAGTAGAACACAGGCTTATACAGGTTGAGCAAACCTGCCGCAGGGTTGCTCACATCCATCACCAATGTCTGTGTGCCCAACCAGAAGAATACACCTAACAGGATGAGCCATACAATGGTTGCCTTTCCCTTCAGCAACTGGCCGCACCAGTCGTGTACTTTATCCTTCGGATCCATTTTCTTCAGCAGTAAGAATACCACCGATACCAGCCACAGGTCTTGGATGAACCAGAGATGGCCGATGCCACTTAATGCCCAGAAAAGATATTTCACCACTAAAGGCAAACCAGCCGTTAAATCCGTTGCTTGTGCCATGGCAGCCACTTGTGTGTTGAAATAGCCTGTCATCCACTGGAATACAAACAGGCCGATGGTGGCAGGCACCAGCAGTTTGCGGGTTCTTGCCTTCAGCCATTCCTTGGTGCTGCGTTTACTCAACGCATACTTTACGCTTACACCAGCCAGGATGAACAGCAGTGGCATGAACCAAGGATAGAGGATGTACATCACCACATCCTGATACTGAGGGTATTCCGGATAGGTTCCGAAACCACCAATGCCTCCAAACACTCCTTTGTTGTTGTAGAAATAGAACACATGGTAGAACAGCACCAACAGCACTGTTACCCATCGCAGATTGTCAATCCAATGTTTTCTCATCGTTAAATAGTTTAGTTATTTCCATCCTATTTTTCACCATGCAATATTACACACTTTTGCCCAACCCACCAAATTTTTGGGATAAATTACATGGCTTTGTGACGAATGGCATTTGTCTTTTCGATAGATTCCCTTTTTATCGTTAATTAGCAGATGAAGTCTCCCAATCCAAGTCCCAGAAGTTGGTGGAATGCTTCTCACGAAGATCCTTGAGCTCTTGGTCGGAAAGACGGGTATATTTTACTAAGTTGTAGCGAAAATCATTTGAATTGCTGCTATAATGGTTCTGCATGTTTTGGCGAATCATGTAGAACGACTTCTTGTCGTCGTCAAGGCAAATAATCTGCTCTCCACCCACTCGTTGTCCGTCATTGATTTCAAAGAATGTATTGATACTTTCGTCATATACATACTTCTCTTCATAGAACCAAGGGGTGTTGTTGTGGTAATAACTGGTGGAGAACACTTGATAAGTGTTGTCGCCAAAGAAGTAGTGCACTTTCTTCTCCAATCCCTCGATATATTCATATTCTTTGCTGTTCACAGTTCCGTTGGTCTCTATCTGGTGCTCGATTTCACATTTCCAACCATAGCCGGCAATGTACTTGCGGAACACACTCTCGGAGATTTGCTTCATGCCGTTCACTCTCAGTTGTCCAGGATAAATGTAGCTGAAACTCAACTCACTCATTTTGGCACCAAACAACTTCTTGCCCTTAGAAGCCTCGAACAACGATGCGCCTACCATCTGATTCATATCTACCTTGTATGTAGAGATTGCCTGATTCTTCTCCACATCGGTAAGACGTTCATATACCTCTACGGAATAGCCATGCTCGCATTTTCCGGCAGGGTCGGGATACCACCAGGTTTCTGCTACAGTGATCATCTGCGAACCATCGGTCGATAGTTTCATCACATTGAAAAAGCCAATAGAACCTGTTTGGTCATCGTAATATTTGGTGTTGCCGTAAGTGGTTGAGGGATCTTTTGGGGCGAAATTACTGATTGACATGATGGCTATTCTGCGCTCTTGAAGCAGGATGATACATTCGTCGCGATTGCCTTTGTTGTTGTCCTTGATGCTGCCATCAGCCAATACGAAACCCTGTGAAAGCAATCGCCAGGCATGTCCGTCAATCTCCTTGTCGAAAGTGGCTCGCGAAGGAATCTGGGCATTATCCACAATCAGGATGCCATCGGTATTGAATCGGTAGCTGAGATTCATGTTCATATTTCCATCTGCACGAGTGCCTACAATCACTTTTGCTTCATTTTTAGCATCCTGTAATGGCTCATCGTCTTTGCTGCAAGCTGAAAGAAGCAGTGCAGCACATAATGTGGTCAGTAATACATTTGTTGCTTTCATTGTCGTTGCATTTAATTTTTTGCAAATTAAATGCCGAAAACTGGATACCTTGCATCAAAAAGCGGTTAATTTTTGTTAAATCCACTAAGAAAGGAAGATGTGAAGTTTTTGTGAACCCATATTTATGTGTGGAATGAGCTGAAACTTGTATCTTTGTCCTTGATGAAACGGATTTCATACATACTGATTTCTTTGCTGATCTGTTTGACTTCCTGCCACAGGCAAATGAGAGGAGAGGAAGCTTTAGTGATGGCTGATAGCCTGTATATTGTAGGACTGGATAGTGCAGACTCGGAGCCAGCCATGCAAATGTTGTTGAACTATCAGCGAGCCATTGATGCCATGCAGGGCGAAGATTCGGTTTCTCTGGTTAGGAAGAGGAAGCCCGCTTATACATCACTTTCAATGATGAAATCCAGTTTGGCTATTTGGAATTGAGCGATCTGTTACCTTGAAATCAGACTGCTCCAGAGTTCGCTTATTTGATATTCAGTTCATCGGAGTAAATCGACAGGCAGAGCCGGAGCCCTGCCTGTCTCTTCCATAGCCTTGGAATGGACTATTGTTGAACCATAGAAGAAATTTCACTTGCCATAATATCCAATGAAAAGCGGACACATGGTGTTTCTCTCCACAATGGCATAGAAGAATGGACGGTCGAGGCGCATTTCCACTTTCTTGGGTGGCAAGTAAGCCCCCTCACCTGATATTGCAGTAACGGCAGCTGCTTCGGCACCATTTTCATCAACCTTGATATATGTCTTCTGCTTGGCTGACAGCAACTCTACCGCTGCGTCTTCAATGAACGTCATATCTTCTACAAAAAACTTCAGCGATGGATTGATGTTTATCATATAAGGGAATAGTTTCTCTTCAAGATACTCTGTAGTGAACCTTGGCATGTACAGATCCACTTCTGCAACTCCTTCTGGAGTCATCATAGCTTTATATTGCTCAATATTCGAGACTGTTGACATCACCTTGGAAACACCCACACCTTCTTTTGGCAAAATGATGACAAATTGGAAAGCATCATCCACAAAACCCTTGAAGGTCATCTGGTAATCATCCGTCTCCGCATACAAGGCATTGTTCCGATTATGCATCATATCTATCTCCGAAACAGTGCCATCGGCATAATGGAATGGTTGCTTCGTGGTAACTTCCTTGCTGAACTGTATCTGCCATTGTGCCTTGAAATACACAGCATTCATCAAATGAAACAAATCCTGTTCTGAAGTTTCTTTCACCATCTCCTTAATTCTGTTTTCTGTCTTCTCGGCACACCAGGTGTTGATGAGGTCCTTTGTCTTGCTGTCAGAGAAATCCACAGCTTCTGTCTTGGCATCATAGTTGCTTTGGATAACAGAAAGGAAATCCTTGCTTGCCGTCTTGCTCTTGTTATACCAAAAAGAGTTGGCACTCTTGAAGGTCGCAGCTTCATCAGCATTCTCTATGCCTGTCATCATAGTCTTGAAGTAGTCATTGATTTGCGCTTTGGTAAAGCCCTCCAAACCCATCGTCTTCAACACCTCCTGCAAAGTCTCACCTTCCAGCCCATTGATGAACATGCCCAAATCCACTCCCAAGCTGATGGGTGAAATCATCAGGTTGGATCCTTCTTGCCGATTGGCATACACCTCTTTGAATAGCTTCCAGGAAAACTCCTGCAACTTGGCATTAATGGCCTGTTGTGTTTCGCTCAGTTGCACAGGCGTATAGCTATGCCGTGTTTCTGCCGTCTCTTCATTGTTAGGCTTAACGCCTGTAAGCCAATCATCATTGCTGCTGCAAGCACTCAGGCAGAGAGCAGCCAACAAACTTGTTGCAATAGTCTTTGTCTTCATTCTGTCATTTATTAACATTTTTCAATTATCAAATTTTATTATTTTGTCTAAATCATAAACTTTACCAGGCTCGAATGCTATGTCGCCAAGTTCATACACTAACTGGTCTTTAGCGTTCATTTCATCAAATTGGAGCACCCAATAGCCATCGTACACACCATATTCATAACATTTCAGGATTGTGAAAGCAAAGGGGCCTGAGATATTCAGGGTAATAAAGAATTGTTCATATTTGCCTTCCTTAAAAGCAGCCTGACTGTCTGCACGAAACATCCTAACAAAATAGAGAGACTTTGGGTTCAGAGTGTCGAGATTGAAATAAAGGATAGGAGTAACCGCCTTAAAATCCGTAAAGCTATGTGTAGTTTTGTCGTAGGTTTGGCTCACAATGGGCAAGGCATTTTCTATCAATGTGTTGACATCGGGTGCTATGCATTTGCTCTCCTCATAAAACAGACCATCGACTATATTACCCCCACCAGTAAAACCGTTTGGATAGAGTAATGCAGAAAAGCTGGTGCACTCCGATAGAGGGTCATCGCTTGTAAACGTATATGAAGCCTTCTCAACTTCATAATCATTCGGAGAATCCTCACTTTCTATCATGCGGCCGAACTTGAGTTCGCCTTGAAAGGTGGCACTCTTGCCATCGGCTTCAATGACAGCGACTTTGGTAAAACCATCGATGACATATTTGTTGCCTTCTTTCTCAAAATATCCTTCAACATGTAGTCTGTCGCCCTCTGTAAAGGCAAGGTCGTATTTGTTTTTTCCCACATCGAATGCTACGGCACTGCGGGTAGCTACCCAATCATTCAATTTGGCACCCACATTAACGTTGAGTGACGATACGGTTGGGGTGTCTGTTTCAGGTTTATCATCTGGAACAGTTACATCTGGTTCTTCGGGAAACACTTTATTATCTTCTCCCTTGCATGATGACAGCATCAATGCCATCATTGATAATACGAAAACATACTTTTTCATTTTTCTTAATACTTGTTTGTTGTCGTTTTTCCTATAAATGCTAAATGGCAGAATCATTGCATGGAACCCTTCCTCTTTTAATATTGTTTAACATGTTGTTATGCCGTTATGTATGATTAATAACTCACATAAACGGTTTTTGTTGCAGAGCCAACAAATGTTGAACCATTAAATACCCTGCAAGTAACTGTTAAAGCACCAGATTGACCACTATTCAAATAAACACTAATATTACCAGTCGCACCATATGCTGTATTAGGTGTTACGTACCATCTATCGCAAGTACCGCTATATGATCCACTCCAGAAGTACTTATAGTTGTTGTTTGTCGGAGTTGCAACAAAAGTGCTTCCTACATAACCGCTACCTCCAGAATTTAAGTTTGTTTGGCCACCAGTAATAGCAACAGTTCCAGAATTAGGATAGCTTGTGGATTGTGCCATTTGTAGAGCATCGTACATGTTTAATAAACCATGTCCAACATATTTATTCCAAGTACCACCGATTTTGGTCGTGTTGCTAAATGTGTAGCCATTTAATGATTTGTTGGCTGTGATTGCTATGATGTATCCAACTTCATCGTAGGTCAGAGTAGGATTTTTTGCTATTATCAGTGATGCAACACCTGATACATGAGCAGCAGACAATGAAGTCCCATCGAATACACTAGTAGTTGTATATATACCGTTGACTGGTATTGTTGTGTATATTAATTCTCCTGGTGTAACTATATCAAGATTCGTTCCATAATGACTCCCCCAGGATGATAAAAACGTCATTTTTTTTCTCTTCCCATCTTGTGAAATAGCGCCGACTGCTATTACTTTATTTTCAGGTGTATAACTCGCAGGGAATAACAAAGAAGATATTTGAGCTGTGTCAGTATCATAATTGCCAGAAGGGAATACCATTACACAACCTTTCCCATCTCTACCAATTGTGACAGCTTGATCAATAGCGGATGCGATTACAGGCGAATATACTCCTGTAGACCATGAATTATTAATGACATGCGCACCATGATTCACAGCTTTAAGGATTAGGCTTGCCATTTCTGCTGCAGGAGCTCCATCTTCACTAAAATTGCAACTCAAAGACATTATTTTGACACCAGAAGCAACACCTGCTATGCTTATGTTATTATTAGATGTTGCCCCAATAACACCAGCAACAGTTGTTCCATGTCCGTCCCAAACCACACTTGGACTAGAGCTATATGTTGCATCCCAACTAAATGAATGTAAGGTCAAATCGGGATGTGATAAATCAACGCCACTATCAGTAACAGCTGCGATTATATTACTTGCGTTTGGAATTATTCCTGCATCGTAAGCTTGTTGATACCTAATATCATAACCAATATAATTTCCTTGGCTGTCTGTATGATACAAATTCCATTGGTTACCATAGAATGGATCATTGGGTGAAGATTCCAATGTAAAAGACATGAATGAAGGTTCGGTATCCTTAAACAAACCTGTTTCGTAAAATAAGTTTGCTATTTCAAGTGCATTTCCTTTTGAATCTTTTGTACAAGATAAAACATACATATCAGGAAACTCTTCATAGCGGCTTATGATATTAGCATTTACTTCTTTAGCTTTCTTTTCTAATAATGTGTAGTCACCTGTGTTTTTGAGAAATACATAAAACAGATTAGTTAGCGGGAACTTAGTGTCATCGCTGGTATGATAAAAAGGAGCTGCATATATAACTTCATCAAATTTTATTGCTTCACTGGGATTTGTAAAAATCTCAATTGACTCATATCCTTTCATAAAAGACTCGGTGTTGTTGCCATTAGTTAGGTCAATGCCTCCATGTGTATAAAGCTTAATTGAAGAAGGATTGAATTTTACATTTTGTGTTGATAACGATTGTAATAATGCATCTTTATCTGATGATTTAAAAATGACGAATGATTTATTATCGACTTGCTTAATAGGAATCTTCTTCTCTCTATACCAGTAATAGTCTATTACTTCCGTTTCTTTAATCTCAGATCGAGTAATGGCTCCTTGATTGTCAAGGAACTCGGTTTTATCATCTTGGCATGAATATATTGTAAAGCCCAATGCAAGGCATGCGGCTAATAATAAAAACTTTTTCATAATTTCTTAAAATTTAAGTTGTTGATAATTAGAACCAGCCTATCAGATGAATGTCATCATAGGCAATTTGAATGGAATACTTATTGGCATCTACATTGCCAGGAAGGACAATGGAATGCTGAACATTTATGGCAGGAATAACGGTGGAGTAGAGTACTTCCCCTTGATTATCCCTGATGGTCACTTCCATATCATCTATTTGATATGGTACAAAAACGGTTACCTCACCATTGGTGTAGTCAATGGTGGGGAGTAATACTATACCCCGATTACCATTTCCTCCGTATTCAGAAGGTGGGCCACCACCTAAGGTCAATGGAATAGGGTCTGCAAAACTAACTAAGCTGATTAGGAAACCAGCCATAAAAACAAATAATCTTTTCATTCTTCAATGTTTTTAAATTCACATCGCAAATGAACAGATTATTTGCCGTTATTCATTTAACAGATTGTGTTAAATAATTAAACAAAGTTGTTTTCGCTCAAGCTATGAGATTTTTTAACTAAATGGGTTAACTATAGAGAAAGGATAAACCGGTCCCAAGCTGCTGTTCCTTTAGTATCATGCAGGATATTCATACTTAGTCTGCGACGGATGTTGGAAACCCCGCCTGCTGTAAGGTTCAATAAAGAGGCAATTTCAGATGGGGATAAATGGCATTTAAGTAGTAAGCATGTTCTATATTCTGATTGATTCAGTTTACCAATGGATTGTAATCTGCAGAGAAAATCTGGATAGATAGCTGTAATGCCCTCCTCTATTTCTTTCCATTCTTCTTCATGAAGATAGTCCTCCATTTTGACACGTTCACGAAGTTTGTTACGGAATAGAGAAGTTTGCATGCACAAATCGGCATCCTCTTTTAAATGAAGCTTTATTTCAAGATTCTTGTTCTCATTCTCCAGAATCCTTTTCATCGCTTCTTTCTGACTGTCATTTTCACCTTGTAAGCGCATTTGCTCCAATTCGGCTTCCAGTGCTTTGATTTTTTGATTATTGACAGCCAACATCTCTGCACTCTCACGATACACCTTATCCTGCACTTGTTTCAAGCGCTCCAAAGAAAGGTCTGACTTCATTTGCCGATTCTTGTATCGCAGTATTAAGAATACACTGAAGGAAATGACAATTAGCAAGGCGATGGCAGTTGAAAGCAATAATAGTTGGTTACGATTATTCTTCACTTCAAGTTCATGATTCTCTTTTTCACGGAGTTGGTAATTGTAAAGTGAGTTCATCTGCGCCATTGCTTCAGCAGCATTTAGCTCATTTATTGAATCCTTCAACACTTCATATTCCAAGCTATAGTCTATGGCATGTTTGGGGTTATTCCAATGATGAAGGGCAATTTGTGCCAATCGTTCATTGGCAGTACGTTTCGCATAGATAGTACCCTTATCCAAGAGCTCATAATAATAATTGGTGGCAGAGTCAATCTGTCCTGCTTTGAAGTAGATGTCTCCAGCGATTGCATAGATGCTACTAATATTAGATTGATCTAAATTATCCAAAGAGGGACGAATAAACTTCTTGGCAAGGTTTATGCTATCTATCGTTATGTATAGACCTGCCATTTGAGATGTTATGCGATTGTCCATTAGGCTATCATTGGTTTTCAGTGCCAAATGGTGAGCTTTGTTGAAGTAAAGCATTGTACTATCAATCCGTCTTTTACCCCATAATACAACTCCCATGTCTCGCAGGTTATATATGAGTCCAATGGTATCTTGCAGGATAGAGTCACATCGATATGAAGCACTATACGACTTCAAAGCCTCATCATATAAATACTGATATCTGAACAGATCTCCCATCTGAGCATACACCTTGCTTTTCACCTTCAGGTTCTCGTTTCCAGGCATTGCATCGAGGGCTTTCTGGTAGTAGTCTAAGGCACGGGGTGCATCGCCAAGGTCGCGATAGGTGCTGCCAGCATAGTAGTAGGCCTCGCCAAGGTAAGCTTTGTCGCCACCATGTTCGTAATAGTCAACAAGAGCAAGAATGAGGCTGTCGGAGGTATGGGTGATGTAAGCCTTGTCGTTGGCCTTGATGGTAAGCAGCTTGTGGCGCATCTGCACATGCTTCTTCTCCAGCATCATGTCATCAGCTATAGATTGAAGCAATGCCACAGCGCTGTCAGGCTTTACACTGCACAGGCTGTCAGCCGCTTGCAGCACAAGTGGATACTGGTAGTGGCGACAGGATGACAGAACCACAATCCATAATAAAACCAATATGTAATTCAGACCTCGTTTCATCCATGCTTACTCTTCCTGATTTCACATCCCCCACACCATGATGGTGCGTCCAGCATATTCGTAGGGCTTGTGCCAGATGCGTTCATCCCAGGTCTTTTCCTGAGAACGGTCGAAGATGATGAAGTGGCCTTCATCAACGGAGCCAACCAAGTCCATGTATTCAGCTGTCTGCCTGAGCCCTTCCTCAATGACCTTATCCAAAGTGCCACGCTTGATCTTCAATTCCAAGACAATACGCTGCACTGGGCCGCCATAGTGGTTGGTAAGGGGCTTGCGGATAAGGAGGTCTGTACGTTTACGGCCTAAACCATATTCACGGTCAATATAACCTCCACCGTTGACAATGCGTTGCAGGAAGCATTGAAGCAAGAGCTGGGGACCAGCTTCCGCATAGTCGAATTTGCCTATCCAGCTATCTGCATTCTGGCGGAAGAACTGCTGGAAATCGATGAGCAACTTCTCGACATTGATGCTTCCATCGGCATTCTGATACCATAATGGATTTTGCACAAGGGCATCCTGTGTGCTCCAGGTCAGCTCGCGAGGGATGATCTCACGGTATATGCCATTGGCAATGCGACGGGGTTTCCCTCTTTCTCGCTTGATAAGCCCCATGTCCTCCACATATTGAATGTCATCAGAGGGAATCTGTGACTCAACGATTTCGTCACCATTGGCCAGCATGGGCTCTATAACCCTTCTCACGCGAGGTTCTTCCAGCTTGTCAATGAGTATATCTATGTGTGTGTCACGCCTGTAGATGATGTTCTCGATGGCACGGTCAATCATCTCGGGGATGATGCGTACTGAACGGTCGCGATTCTCACGCATCTTATAGGTAACTTCATGAGCCAGGGCATTGACCAGCCAAGGCTGACCTTCTGTAGCTTCCCATACCATGGGGAAGCAGGCTTCATCAAATTCCTGACCTGTTTCGCGAGTATGTTGCATATACAAATCGTGTATATCCTCTTTTGAGAAGTTGCCAAGTCGCAAAGATTCTGCCTTGATGTTGAAAGCCGAGCCTCCTGTGATGATGTCCTGATTAGATTGAACGATGCGATAGTCGCGCACATCACGAACTCCACACAGGATGATGGTTTGTGGGAAAAAGGCTGGGCGATCGGCATAACCTGCACGAATCTGACGAAGAACACTTACAAGTGAATCACCCACCAAGGCATCAATCTCATCGATGATAAGGACTATTGGTTTTGAGAGCTCTTGTGAAAGGCGACTGAGATATGAATAAAGCATTGAGGCGGCATTTTCCTGAATGACCTCGTCACGAAGCCTCATTGACAGATCATTGCCGACAACTATCTGAAATTGTTTGGCAAGAGTGTTGCAGGTGGCTTGAATCACGCTATCGACATCATTCCTCATGGCCTGCCCAGCCTCAACATTGGCATAAACGGCAATGTATTTGCCCTCTTTGTTCAGGTAGTCGCGCAAAGCCAGCATGCAGGAAGTCTTTCCCGTTTGCCGAGGGGCATGGAGAACAAAGTATCTTTTCTGGCGAATCATTGTCAGCACTTCGTCTAAGTCGAATCTGCTAAGAGGATCAATTGAATAATTATCCTCTAGCTTCTGGGGTCCAGCTGTATTGAAAAACCTTTCCATACACTTGCTTTTTTCTGCAAAGATAGTGCAAGCCGAATACAAAAGCAAATTTTGGAGCAGCGAAAACACAAATACTTGTATTTGATGTTGAGTCGCGACAAAATTCAGCTCGT